>CAZVZW010000009.1:0-13742 GCA_964631365.1 uncultured Chloroflexota bacterium
CGGCGCGGACCTACCGGATCGCGCTGCCGCCGTTCACCCTGGTGGGGGCGACGACGCGGCTGGGGCTGCTGTCGGCGCCGCTGCGGGATCGCTTCGGCGCGATCTACCGGCTGGACTTCTACGACGAGGCGGAGTGCGCGCAGATCGTGCGGCGCTCGGCCGGGCTGCTGGGGATAGAGATGGATGGGCCCGGCTGCGCGGACATCGCGAAGCGGGCCCGGGGGACGGCGCGGGTGTGCAATCGATTGCTGCGCCGGGTGCGCGACTACGCCGAAGTGGAAGGTGACGGGCGGATCACCGAGGACATCGCCGCGACCGCGCTGGCAGCGCTGGCGGTGGACGAACGCGGGCTGGACGACATGGACCGGCGCATTCTGGAGACGATCATCAACAAGTTCGAGGGCGGCCCAGTGGGACTGTCGACCATCGGCGCGTCGCTGTCCGAAGACCCGACCACGCTGGAGGATTACCACGAGCCTTACCTGCTGCAGCTGGGTTTCATCGCGCGGACGCCGCGCGGGCGGGTGGCGACGCGGCGGGCCTACCAGCACCTGGGCCTGGAGCCGCCGAAACAGGCGGACGACCAACCATCGCTGTTCTAGGCCGGCGGGTGAGTGAGACCGACGTCGGCGTGCACATCTTCGCCGCGGGGCGGGTGCAGGGAGTGGGATTTCGCTATTTCGTGGTGCGCGAGGCGGAACGGCTGGGAGTGCACGGAATGGTGCGCAATATGCCCGATCGACGGGTGGAAGTCTACGCCGAAGGGCTGCGAAATTCGCTCGAAGCCCTGGTGGAGGCGGTACAATCAGGCCCGACGCTGGCATCTATTTCCGCGACCGACGTTCGCTGGGTAGATGTGACCGGAAGGTTTGACGGATTTCGCGTAGAAGCATGACGGACAGCCCGGCAACGGTGAGCCAGACGGCGGAGACGATTATCCGCGACCGCGGTTCCCCCGGGAGAGGTCAGTTCCTGGCGTGGGGATTCTTGCTGCTGTCGTTTGCAGTGTTTGTGGTGGCGGTGGTGTTCTTGCCGGCGCGAATCGCCTCGGTGGTGGGACGGCTGACCATCGAAGCGCCGCTGGAGGCCCACCCGATCGAGGGGACGGTGCTGCTGCAGGGTCCGTTTGATACGGCCTGGAAGCAGCTAAGGGACAGCGCCGAGGCCACCCCGGGAACCCGGTTCAGCACCGACGGTCGCTCGCGGGCATTCATGGAATTTTTCGACGGCAGCACCCTGGAGCTATACAACAACACCGAGATGGTGCTGCTGGAGAGCGAACGCGGACGGTTTGACGAGGCCCGCAAACGGGTTGTGCTGGAACTGGTACGGGGACGGATGGCGATGGGGGTGGCGCACACCGACGCGGAGGAATCGCGGCACGTGGAGATTCAGACACCGACCGGCCACATGCTGCTGCCGGAGGGTAGCTACGGGGTGGAGGTCTTTGAGGACGAGCACGTCGAGGTGCTGGTGCGGCGCGGCAAGGCGACCTTCTTTTCTGAGGGCAACCTGGCCGAAGTGGGGGCCGGGGGGCGTGGCGGCTACGGACCGGACATGACGCCGACCGCCGATCTGCCGCCGCTGGCGGCCCTGGTGGATGATTCGCGGCTGGCGCTGCCGCTGAATTTGAGTCCCTGGCGGGCGTTTATCGCCACCGAGTCGGGGCCGAACGGCCGCACGATCGAAATCGCCACCGACGCCGACCCGGGTGATGTGCCGGGACTGGGCCGCGATTTTGGCTACGCCTTCCGCAGGATGTCGGGCAGCGAGGAAGTGAACCGGCACGGCGAGGCGGGGATCACGCAGATCGTGAACCGCGATGTGCGCGACTTTGCCGAGTTGCATATCCGGGCCCGGGTGCGGGTGGATTACCAGGGACTGTCCGGCGGGGGTTCGCTGGGCACCGAGTATCCGATCATGATCAAACTGTTCTATATCGACAGCCACGGTCAGGACCAAATCTGGTACCAGGGATTCTACGCGCAGAACGACGAGGGGTTCTCGGTGTCGGGCGGCACGGAGGTGCCAGCCGGCGAATGGGTGCTGTACGACAACCCGAATCTGCTGCAGGTGTTGAATCCGACGCCGGTGTTTGTCCGGCGGATCGAAGTGCTGGGGTCGGGGTGGGACTTTGACGCGGCGGTGACGGAAGTGGTCCTCGAAGGGCGTTAGGCAGATCGGCCCGCAGGTGACAAACGGGATCGATGCGATCGAGATCGAACGGATCGCGGGGGTGCTGGAACGGCACGGGGAACGCTTCCTAGGCAAGGTCTACACGGAGCGCGAGATCGCGCATTGCCAAGGACGGGTGAATGAGCTGGCGGCGCGGTTCGCGGCCAAGGAAGCGATCTCAAAGGCGCTGGGGACCGGACTGCGCGGAGTCTACTGGCGGGAGATGGAGATCGTGTCGGACCCCCGGGGCAAGCCGGTGGTGGTGCTGCACGTGAACGCGAAACGCCGCGCGGAGAACCTAGGGATCACCGACCTGGGGGTGAGCCTGACGCACAGCCGGGACCTGGCAATCGCGGTGGTGACAGGTCTGATGGGGGAGCCGGCCTGAGATGAGCGGTGGGTACCTGGCGACGGTGGCGGAGATGCGGGCGCTAGAGGCGGCAGCGATCGCGACCAGCACCCCGGAACCACGACTGATGGAGAACGCCGGCGCGGCGATCGCGGCGCAGATCCTGGGGGCACTGGGGGCGGCGCAAGGGCGACGCGCGCTGGTGCTGGTCGGTCCAGGGAACAATGGTGGCGACGGGCTGGCGATCGCGCGGCACCTGGCGCGGGCCGGAGCTTCGGTGGACGTGGTACTGGAGCGACCGCGCGATGGAGACCGGAACCTGGAGTTGGCGCGGACCGAGTGGGTACGGGTGCATGAATTTGGCGCGGTACGGCTTGAGCGATTGGCGCGCCGCGCGGACGCGATCATCGATTGCCTGCTGGGGATCGGGAGCTGCCCGCCGCTGCGAGGCGGGGTGTCGGCGATGCTGCAGGCGACGGCCGGGTACGGAGCGCTGCGAGTGGCCTGCGACGTGGCCAGCGGGATCGACGCCGACACCGGCGCGGCCGACGCGGATGCCTTTCAGGCGGACCTGACGGTGGCGGCGGGACCTCTCAAACTGGGTAGCCTGCTCTACCCGGCGCGGCTCGTGGGCGGAGAATTGATCGGAACGGATATTGGCCTGCCATGGGAAGCGCTGGAAGGACTGGCGGGACGGACTATCGGGGAGGCCGGGACGGGGCTGCCGGAACGGCCGGCGGACGGACACAAGGGGACCTATGGCCGGGCGCTGGTGGTGGCCGGGAGCCGGCGGTTTCGCGGGGCGGCGACGCTGTGCTGCCTGGGGGCGCTGCGGGCCGGGGCCGGCTACGTGACGCTGGCCGGGATCGAGCCCGTCGTGGCGGCTACGGCGGCGATGTCGCCGGGGGTGACGCTGGAGCCGCTGGCGGAGGAAGACGGCGGAATCGCGCCGAGGGCCGGAGCGGGGCTGGTGGAACTGGCCAACGCAGCCGGCGCGGCGGCGGTGGGGCCGGGGCTGGGCCAGACGGCGGGTACGGAATTGATAATCCGCAAGTTGCTGGGCGGAGCCGGCCCGGACTGCCGGCTGGTGCTGGACGCGGACGCGCTGAACGTACTGGCGCCGCTGGACGGGGCGGTGCGGGATTCGCGGGCCGACGTGATCCTGATGCCACACCCAGGCGAGATGGCGCGGCTGCTGGGGGAGACGACCAAAGCAATCGGCGCGAACCGCACGGGGGCAGCGCGCCGGGCGGCGGAGCGGAGCGGGGCGGTGGTAGTGCTAAAGGGCGCCGGAACGGTGGTGGCGACTCCGGAGGGCGAGTATGCGGTTGCCCCGCAGGTGGCGCCGGCGCTGGCGGCCGCCGGGTCGGGGGACGTGCTGGCGGGGATCATCGCGGCGCTGCTGGCGCAGGGGATGGCCAGCTTCGCGGCGGCCAGCGCCGGGGTGCTGATCCACAATCACGCCGGGATGCGGGCCGGCGAGGGGATTGGGGTGGCCGGGACGATCGCCGAGGACCTGCCGGAATTCGTACCCGGGATCCTGGAGGAACTGCGGGGCTAGTCGAGCCAGTCGGATTCGTCGGATTCTGTCCCGCCGCCGTGCACTGCCCAGGTCTCGTCCACCAGGCGCTCGATGGTGTCGCGGGCGAAGCCGCGCCGCTGCAGATGGGCGCCGAGTTTCTGCCGGAAGGTGCGCCATTCCTCACCGGCGAGGCGGGCGGCGCGATTCTCGGCAACCGGCCGGGCGACATCGATCTCGTCGGGGTAGGCGCGCTCCAGCGCCGCGTCGATGACCGCTTCGGCGACGCCCTTCTCGGCGAGTTCGCGGCGGATCAGGAACATGCCCTTCGGCCGCAGGTCGACCCGGAATCCGATCCAGGCGCGGGCGAAGTCGGCGTCGTTGAGATGGCCCTGGAGGGTGAGTTCTTCGAGGACCGGGGCGATGGCGTCGGCGGGGAGGTCATCGCGCTGCAGGCGGCGGTCGATTTCAAGGGTGCTGCGGGGCCGTTCGCGCAGGAAGCGGAGCGCGACTGCGCGGCCATGACGCAGGTAGCTTTGCCGGAGAGCTTGCTGGAGTTCGTCGGCGGAAACGGTGAGTCCGTTGCCGAAGCCGAATTCGGAGAAGACCTCGCGGCGCAGTTCCAGCGATTCGCCGTCGGTGAACTCAACCCTAGTCCAGCCCTTCCTGACCTCTCTAAAATAGTGACCGGCGATCTCGGGCATGTCAGCGGCGCTCCCGCGACGGGGCGAAGGGGCTGGACAATCTGACTGAGAACCTGCCCTTGCGGACCTCTTTGAAGTAGTGACCGGCGATCTCGGGCATGTCAGGCACGGTTCCATCGTCCGCAACCAGCGCCGCGGGGCACGTTAGAAGCGGGATTTCTGCCAGAGGTAGGCGATTACCGTGACGACGGCGGTGAGGTAGTAGAAGAAGCTGCGGTAGAGGAGGAGGTTGATGAAGGTACCGAGGAGGTCGGGGCTCGGGATCTGGCCGTCGGCAGACTGGACGGTGCCGGCGCTGGCGAGGGCGCCGACAACAACCACCGCCACCAGCAGGCCCTGGATTATGGTGGAGGCGCCGAGGTAGATGGCGCCGCGCATGCCGCGCTCGCGCTGAACCCCGTCGAGACGGGTGGCGGTGAGGAAACCGACGCCGATGCCGAGGATGATGCCCCAATTGGTAAGAGGGTGGTCGAGGCTGATATAGACGTGGACCAGCGCGATGGCCGTCGCGATGGCGACGAAGTGCAGCACCTCGCCGGCGGCGCGACCCCGGCGCTGGATCGCCGGCGGCGGCAGGCCTAGGCACTCGAAGCAAATGTTGCCGGCGTCGGTGCGCTCGAGACAGTCGATGCAGTAGGGCCGCTTGCAACGAATACAGCGCAGCATCGTGTCGGTCGTGCAGTGCGAGCAGACCAGCGTGGTCTCGAATCTGGTGGGGGTGGCGGGTGGCTCGGAGGCGTACCCGCCATCGTAGTCAGGGTCATGGGAATGCCCGTCGCCATGGTCGTGATCGTGTTCGTGCTGGTGGTCGCTCAAGGAAGGACTCCGCAGTCAGCCGGCGGTGCTACTTGCCGGATTCGTCGCCGTCTTTCGTCTTGCCGGCCCGGGCGAAGTAGGTGGGCCATTCGGCCAGCTGCAACTCGGTACCGGTGGCGAGGCGACCGATGTTGGGCCGGTGCTGCCAGATGATGAGCGCGGCGGTGGGGCCCATGAATATGAGCCCCCAGGGCGAGAGCCACAGACCGCTGAAATATAGAACCGCGCCGACCAGGACCGCCGCCAGCGTGCCCAGTAACGATCCGAGTGAGACGTAGCGCAGGACGATGACGATGCTGATGGAGACGATGCCGCCGGCCAGCCCGGCCAGCGGGTAGATGACCCACACGGCGCCGAACGCGGTGGCGACGCCGCGCCCGCCGCGGAAACCGGCGAAGACCGACCAGCTGTGGCCGAGCACCGCGAAGACCGCGACGCCAGCCTGGACCCAGGGGGCCTCGGGCAGGATGAGCCCGGCGAAGAGCGTTACCAGCAGGCCCTTGAAGAAGTCGCCGACGAAGACCCACAGGCCAGCCTTCCAGCCAAGGATGCGGAAGGCGTTGGTGGCGCCCATGCTCCTGCTGCCAAGGGCGAAGAGATCGACGCCGTAGAAGACCTTGCCGATGACGAGCCCGAACGGGATCGCGCCGGCCAGGTAGGCAGTGACGAACATGGCGACCATAAGGACGATCTCGCCGGTTGTCACACGCTACGCCTTTCCAGAACACGCCCGAAGGCGGCTATTGCTCTCGGTTTCCCCGGATAACCATCTTAACCGCTGCACCCTGGAGTCCGAACTCTTCGCGGATGCCGTTTTCGAGGTAGCGGATGTAGTTGCGCTGAATTCGGCGGACGTCGTTGAAGAAAAGCGTGAAAGTGGGGGGGCGGGTGCCGGACTGGGTGGCGTAGCGGAAGTGGGCGGGCAGGCCGCCACGGCTGGGCGGGGGTCGACGACCGACCCAGCCGTTGATGAATTGGTTGAGGCGGCCGGTGGTGATGGAGAAGCGAGTGCCGTGATCGACCTGCAGGGCGGTGGGGAGAATCAGGTTCGTGCCGACCCCGGTGAGCGCGGAGAGGCGCAGGATCGGGGCGTGGGCGACGAAGGCGAGCCGGCTCTGCATGTTCTCTTCGGCCCGCCGGACGGAGTATTCGTCGTCGACGATGAGGTCCCACTTGTTGGCCAGGACGACCAGGCCGCGGTAGTACTCGGAAACGTAGCCGGCGATGTGGGCGTCCTGGTCGGTGGCGCCCTCGGTAGAGTCAAGGACCAGCAGGCAGACGTCGGCACGCCGAACGGAACTGAGGGCGCGGAGGACGGAATAGCGCTCGACGCCGGCTTCAACGCGGCCGCGCCGGCGCAGCCCGGCCGTGTCGACGAGCAGGATCTCTCGGTCTTCATAGGTGATGGTGGTGTCAACGGCGTCGCGGGTGGTGCCGGCGATCTTGCTGACCAGGGCGCGGTCTTCGCCGGCCAGCAGATTGAGCAGGGAGGATTTGCCGACGTTGGGCCGGCCGACGATGGCCAGCCGTGGGCGGTCGTCACGCAGGTCGGCGACAGCTTCGTTGTCAGGGAGCAACTCCACGATGCGATCCAGGGCGTCGGCGACGCCGTGGCCGTGCTGGGCGGAGACCGGAAGCGGCTCGCCAAGGCCGAGGCGGAAGTAGTCGGGGGCGTCTTGGGCGCGGGCGACGGTGTCGCACTTGTTGACCAGGACGATCGCCGGCTTCTCGCCGCGACGGGCGACCGCGGCGACCGCCTGGTCGCGATCGGTAATACCGCCCAGGACGTCGGTAACCAAGACCAGCAGATCGGCTTCGCTGAGAGCGGTGCGGGCCTGCTCTTCGGCGGCTTCGGCGAGTTCGTCGAGGCCGCGGGTGTGGAGCCCGGCGGTGTCGACCAGCAGAAGGTCGCGGCCACCCCAGTTGACGGTCTGGTAGGACCGGTCGCGGGTGGTGCCGGGGAGGTCTTCAACGATGGCCTGGCGGCGGCCGACGATGCGGTTGTAGAGGCTGGATTTGCCGACGTTGGGCCGGCCGACCAAGGCGACGATGGGGAGGTCGAGGTTCATCGGACGGGAGCCCCCGCGAGGGCTGCCGGATCGAGCGGGTTGCCGGAGATGCCGGCAAGCACACCGTGGTAGCGGTCAGGGAGCAGCCGGGCGATGTGTCGGAGCATCTCCCAAGCGGCCCACTCGGCGGACTGGCGACGGTTGAGGCCGGCGGGCGGATCGAGGTTGAAGAGCTTGCCGACGCGCAGGCCGACGCGCCGGGCGGGCCCGTCCGGCAGACGGGAGATTCTGACGTGCTCGCTACCGTGGATCCCGACGGGAAGGACCGGGACGCCAGCCTTGAGCGCCAGATATCCGGCGCCGGGCAGCGGCTTGGCCAGGGAATGGGTGCGGCTGCGGGTGCCTTCGGGAAACAGCATCAGCGGATTGCCGCGCTCGAGTAGCTCGAGGCCGCGACGGACGGCCGCGAAGTCGTTACCGCCACGGTCAACCGGAAAGGTGCCCAACAGACGCAGGCCGAAGCCGATGACCGGGTAGCCAAATAGCTCTTTCTTGACCATGAAGTTGATGGGGTCCGGGAAGGCCCGGCAGATGTATTCGGGGTCCGAGAAATTGAGATGATTGCTGACGATCAGATAGGGACCCGCGGCCGGGATGTTTTCGAGTCCGGTCACGGTCTGCTCGTCGGTGAACAGCTCGATCCAGCGGCCCATGACGCCGATAAAGAGGTTGTAGAAGGCGCGCCGGTAGAGCGGCCAGTCGGAGGTGGCCATCAGGGGATCCCGGGAGGGGTGGGGGACGGGTTCGGCAGTTGGCGACAGGCGGCGATGATTCGCGCAGCGACGGCTTCGGCGTCGAGCGCGTCGGTGTCGATGACGAGGGCGCCGTCGGGGATGCGGAGCGGGGCGGTCTTGCGTCCGGAGTCGATGCGGTCGCGGTTCTGCATGAGGGAGAGAATCTGCTCGTAGTCGGACCGTCCCGCGGCGACCTCCTGCTCGAGGTGCTTGCGACAAGCGCGGACTTCGGGTGAGGCGTCGAGATAGACCTTGACCTCGGCCTGCGGCCAGACGACGGTGCCGGCGTCGCGACCGGCGACCACCACCCCGCCGACGCGCAGCGTCTCGCGCTGTTTGGGCAGCAAAACCCGGCGGACTTCGGGATGGCGGGCAACGTCGGAAACGATCGCCTCTACCTCCGGGGCGTAGAGGTCGTCGTGGACATCGTGGCCGTTGACAACCACGCGCTGGCCGGAGGCCCGGCCCGGGTCGGGGTGGATGGCGATGTTGAGGTCGGCGGCGACGCGGGCCGCTACCGGTTCGTCGTCGACGTCGAGGCCTTCGCGGTGCATGACCCAGGCGACGCTGCGGTAGAAGAGTCCGGTATCAACAAGCACCAAGCCCAGTTCGCGGGCGAGGATGCGGGAGACGGTGGTCTTACCGGAGCCGGCAGGTCCGTCGAGGGTGACGACCGGGAGTGGCAAGGGAGGTCTCCAGTTGGGTCGGGGGGCGGCGGCACGGCGCGCCGGCGGGGTAGTTTGGCGGTCCCGGACCCGGGGCCCGCGGATAGGGGTGATTATAGGGCGGGAGGAGAGGAGCAGTTGGCGGTGGGGTATTCTGCCGGGCGGATTGTGGATTGGAGGTTTGGCCTAGTGGAGCAAGAGACCGGAGCGGACGACCCGGCAGGCCTGAACGTGCGGACGCGGGCGGCGTGGGAACGGAACGCGGCGTTCTGGGATGAGTGGATGGACGAGGACGGTAATGACTTCCAACGGCTGCTGGTCTGGGAACCTACCGAACGACTGCTGGATATCCGTCCGGGGGAACGGGTGCTGGACGTGGCCTGCGGGAATGGCAATTTCGCGCGGCGGCTGGCGAACCGGGGAACGAGGGTGGTGGGGATTGATTTCGCGGAGGCAATGATCGAGCGGGCGCGGGCGTATCCGGAGATTCCGGAGGGCGGGATTGAGTACGCAGTTGTGGATGTGACGAACCGGGAAGAATTGGCGGTGCTGGCCGGCGAGCCGTTCGACGTGGCGGTGGCGAACATGGCGCTGATGGACATCGCGGATATCGGGCCGTTGATGGAATTCTTGGCGAAAAACCTGCGCCCTGGCGGGCGTTTCGTGTTCTCGGTGACGCATCCGCTGACTGGGACCGGGCACACGGCGCTGCGGGAGCGGACCGACGACGAGACCGGGTCGCCGGAGGTGTATTCGATCAAGGTGACCAACTACCTGGGGCGGGCGCCGGAGGCGGGGGTGGCGACAAAGGACCAGCCGGTCCCGCATATCTATTTCGACCGGCCGCTGTCGGATTTGCTGGGCCAGTGCTTCGCGGCGGGGCTGGTGCTGGACGCGCTGGAGGAGCCGGTGTTTCCGAAGGACTGGTCACCGGCGGACGGGGAGGGCGCGTGGACGGAGCACCTTCGGCGGGTCCCGCCGGCGCTGGTGGCGCGACTGCGGCGGACGAACTAGGCCGGCGGAAACGAGTCGAAATCGGCGGCGCTGATGGCTCGGCTGCGGCGGCCGGAGGTTGCCGGCTAGGCGGGCTATGCCTCTTCGGTGGCCCAGGCCTTGATCAGGTGGTGGGCGATCGCGATTTCGGCCGGGACGTTGAGGTCCGGGTTCTCGCCGGCCAGCGCGCTGAGCACATCGGTGCGCTGGACCCAACGAACGTCGGACATCTCGACCTCGTCGAACTGGATTTCGGTGGAGATGGCTTCGGCGTGGCAGCCGATCATCAGCGAGGAAGGAAAGGGCCAGGGCTGCGAGGAGTGGTAGTGGACTTTGCCGACGCGGATGCCGGCCTCTTCCATAACCTCGCGGCGGACGGCTTCCTCAATGGATTCGCCCTGGTCGATGAAACCGGCCAGGGCCGAGTACATCTTCATGCGCGAGAGGCGGCCGCGGGATTGGCCGAGGATGCAGCGGTCGCCGTCGGAAACGACAACGATTATGACCGGGTCGGTGCGCGGGAAGTGCTGGGCACCGCAGTCGGGGCATTTGCGGACGTGGCCGCCGCGCTGCTGTTTGGAGGGCGAGCCGCAGACGCTGCAGAAGCGATGGCGGAGATGCCAGTCGATCTGGGCGCGGGCCTGGGCGACGATGCCGGCGTCGGTGGCCGACAGGATAGCCCCGGCGGCGCGGACCTCTTCGAACTGTAGCTCGCCGTCCAGCCCGAGATCGGGAAGGGGATCTTCCAGCACACTGACATCGATGGCGAAGTGGGCGACGCCGTCGCGGAGTCCCAGAAAGCAGGGCTCGGTGGCGATGGCCGGGTTGGCGAACCGCGCGGGCGGGAGCCAGGCCGGGGCGGCGGGGGTGTCGCCGGTGAGCAGGACGTTGAGGTTGTGGAAGGGCAGGAACCGGCTGGTCGGATCGGCGGCGCGAGCTGCGATCCAGGTGTCGTCACGGCGCTCGCGCTCGCCGCGATCGAGTGGGTTGGCGCCGAATACGTACGGGTCTCTCAAGGGGCCTGAGGGTCTCCGGTGGCTGGCGGGGGCGGGGCGGGGCGCGCCGACTGCGCCGGATCGAGTTGTGCCCCCCGACGCTCGGTCCGTCGGCAGAGGATACCGAACCGAGGGGCGGGGGGACAGGCATGGATTTGCTAGCCTAGCCGGAGATCAGGAGGGGTAGGGGCTACCGGGGGAGTAGCACATGACGCCGAGCGAGGGTGAGCGAGAGCAATTTCGCGAAGTCGGATTCTTTGTCACGGAGCGGACGTTCGACGATGAGTTGCTGGATCGCATCGCGAGCGATTTCGAGCGACTGCAGGCCGAGCAGGATGCGGCGATCCGGGAGTCCGGCGGGCGGCAGGGGATAAGCCTGGAGGGCCGAAACTTTATCGCCGCGATCGATGAGAAGAGCGTGGCCGGGCGGGAGCTTTGCACGGATGCCGGGCTGGTGGAGATAGTGGTCGGGTTAATGGGCCCGGACCTGCGGCTGTACTGGAATCAGGCGGTGACGAAGGCGGCGCGGAGCGGGGCGTCGTTCGCCTGGCACTAGGACTCGGGCTATCACCCGATCGAGCCGGCGGAGTACCTTACGGTGTGGATTCCGCTGGAGAATTCGACGGTGGAGAACGGGACGATCTGGGTGCTGTCGGGTTCGCATCGCGACGGTTTGCAGGAGCACATTCTGGATGAGCAGACCGGCGATAAGGTCGGCTATCAGGGGGACGAGGAGAGATTGCCGGTGGCGGTGCCGAAGGGATCGGCGGCGGTGTTGTCGTCGTTGTGCCTGCACCGCAGCGGGCCGAACACCAGCGCGAAGCCACGGCGCGCCTATGTGGTGCAGTTCGCGCCGACCGACGCGGTCGATCCGAATACCGGCGAGCGCTGGGGCGGGTTACTGGAGGTGGCGCGCGACGGGCGGGTGCTGGCGGGCTAGCCAGCGGTGTGCCCGGAACTAGGCGGTGGCCAGGGCGCGGCTGCCTCCGATGGGATAGCCGGCTTCGGACCAATCCACAATGCCGCCGGCGTAGCGACGGACGTTGTCGACTCCGGCGTCCTTGAATTGGTCATAGGCGTAGACGCTGGCCTGGCAGGCGAGGTTGGAGCGATACACGATGATCTCGTCGGTTGGGAGGAGTAGCTCGCGGGCCTTATCAGCGTTTGTCGATACAGAGGGAACCAGGGATGTGCATGCGGCGGAGGGAGCGATGTGGTGGTGATTTTGACACCCAAGGACAGCGGTACATAAGCTCGGCCAGATCAGCGACCCCGAAAGGATGCCGGAAAGCATGGGTAGCGAATCGACGGTGGCGCGGGAGACGGCGCGGTTCCTAGCGAGTCGCGGAATCGAACGGGTCTACGGGCTGCCCGGCGGCGAGGTGACCCACCTGATCGAGGCGCTGGAGGATGAGGGGATCGCGTTCGTACTGACGCACCACGAGACCTTCGCCGCCCACATGGCCGACGCCGAGGCGCAACTGGCGGGCCGGCCGGCGGTGTGCCTGTGCACGGTGGGCCCGGGGGCGACGAACATTGTGAACGGGATCGCCAATTCGATGCTGGATCGCACGCCGGTGCTACTGCTGATGGGCGAGTTCAACGACGCCGACCGGGCGGAGTGGACGCACATGAACGTGGACCTGCTGGAGCTGTTTCGGCCGGTGTCGAAGCTGGTGGAACGGATGTACGCGAGCAACTGCGCGGACCTGCTGGAGCGGGCGTGGGACACGGCGACGGCGCCGATGATGGGTCCGGTTTGCGTGGCGCTCTCGTCGAGTGATGCGCAGGCCGAAGTTGGGGAGACGGACTGGCCGGCGGCGGAGGTGGCTGAAGAAGAAGAGCGGGTGGAGGCTGCCGGCGATCTGCTCAGGGAGCGGCTGGAACAGGCCGAGCGGCCGGCGCTGGTGGCCGGGATCGGCGTGCGCGACGCGGCGATCAGCCAGGGGCTGGCGGAACTTGCCGAGGCGTGGGATATCCCAATCGTGATCACGCCGAAGGCGAAGGGCTGGGTCAGCTCGGGAAATCCGCGGCTGGCCGGGGTATACGCCTCATACGGCTCGGCGAAGTTGCAGTCGCTGTTGAAGGACGCCGACTTGGTGGTCGGTGTCGGGCTGGACGGGACGGACTTCATAAGGCCCTGGCGCTACGGCGAGGTGCTGGACCTGGCGGAGATCGCGCGGGAAGACTTGGCGTTTCCGGCGGAACGACTGGTCACGGACGTGGCGGCGACGCTACGCGATGCGGCGGTGGACGGAACGCCGGCGGGCAACGGTGTGGACCGGGCGGCGGAGTGCCGGCGGGCGGCGTGGCAGGACGTGGAGGCGAATCCGGAGTCGGACCTGGCACCGCCGGCGTCCAGCAGGGGCGGCATCCAACCGCACGCGGCGATCGAGTCGATCCGCCGGGCGGTGAGCCGGGAGACGGTGGTGGTGTGCGATGTAGGGATGCTGAAGCTGGCGCTGTGCCAGTACTGGGAGACGTTTGCACCCAATACGTTCCTGGTTTCGAACGGGTTGTCGACGATGGGCTACGCGCTGCCGGGAGCCATTGGCGCGTCGCACCATGTGGGCGATGAACCGGTGGTGGCGTTGGTGGGCGATGGCGGGCTGCTGATGTGCCTAGGTGAACTGGACACCCTAGCGCGGACCGGCCGCCGGGTGGTGGTGATGGTGGCGGTGGACACGACGCTGTCGCTGATCCGGCTGAAGTCGGAGAGCGAC
>CAZVZW010000009.1:13842-26522 GCA_964631365.1 uncultured Chloroflexota bacterium
ATTGCTCAACTTGACCGGCAAATCGCCGGGTTCCCGGGCAGGGAGGCGGCGTCCGGGGGCCGGCTTTATTAGACCTTTCCGTGTACGGCCGCGCATTCGGAATCTGTGGCCGCTGCTGGCCGTTCTGACCCTGCTGGCTTCGCTGCTGCCCCCGTCGACTCCCACCACCAACGCTGCCGCGCTGCTGTATCAGGCCGACCAGGTGATCAGCTTTAGCGGATCGGGCAACGGCCACGGGGTCGGAATGTCGCAATACGGGGCGAAGGGCCGGGCGGAGCAGGGGCAGAACGCGGCGCAGATCGTGGCCGCCTACTACCAGAACACCGCGATCGGCCCCTATGGCACCGACAGCACCCGGGTGCGGGTGATGGTGGACGAGGACTACCTGCCGCCGGCCGCCGATGGCTCCTTCCCGTCGTCGAACAAGCTGCCGGCAAATATCTGGGGCTGGGGCGGGCAGTGGGCTATCGAAGGAGTGACCGGGCCGCTGGAGCCGGGGACCCGTATGACGCTGCTGACGAATCCGGCCCGCAACGGCTTCCAGGTGCAGCTGTTCGACCCGGCCGGGAACTTCATGCTGTCGTTCGCGTTCCCGGGGGCCATGAAGATCATCGCGCTGAACCACACGACCCGGCTGCAGGTATTTCACAAGTTCACTCGCTCGGTACCGGGCTCGAACGGGACGCTATTCTACGACACCTACCGAGGCGACATCTGGATCCGGCAGAACGCCGAGGGCTACCTGGACACCGTGAACGAGGTGAACCTGGAGGACTATCTGCGTGGAGTGGTGCCGGCGGAGATGCCGTCGAACTGGCCGCACGAGGCGCTGGTGGCTCAGTCGCTGGCGGCGCGCACCTACGCGCTGACCAGCCTGAACCCGGGGAATCCCTGGTGGGACATGGATGACACAACCTTCTTCCAGGTGTACGAGGGGGCGAATCGCGAGAACGCAGAGACCAACGCCGCCATCGACGCCACCCGCAACCAAGTGATTACATACGCCGGCGTGCCGATCCGGGCCTATTTCTTCTCCAGCGGCGGCGGGCACACCGAGAACGTAGAGGATGTGTTTACCGAGACACTGCCGTACCTGCGCGGTTTCGCCGACATCGACGCGGCCGGGCAGGCCTTTGACTCCGGCGCGCCGGATACGTCCTGGTCGACCACGCAATTCCCGATGCGGGTGCTGGAGGACATGCTGAACGCGAAGGAGTCGACGCGGGTCGGCGCCCTGCTATCAATAGACTTCGGCGACCGCTCGGCCAGCGGCCGGCTGCGCTCGGTGGTGGTGGCCGGGACCGAGAACACCCGGCGGCTGACCGCCAGCTTCTTCCAGGCGGTGTTCAATCGCCGGACCCCGATCGAACTGGGCACGATCCTGAGCACGCGCTTCGATATGCAGATCCAGTTCCCGTGGGTGCAGCCGGTGGCCGACCTAGGCCTGCCGGGCGGGCAGTCGCGCTACTTCCCCGAGACGAGCCATAACGTGATCTTCGGGTTCAAGGACTTCCTCGAGGCCAACGGTGGCGTGAACGCCTACGGGATGCCGCTGACGGAGGAGTTCACCGAGAACGGGCTGACCGTGCAGTACTTCCAGCGAGCCAAGTTTGAGTACCACCCGGAACTCGCCGGGACGAAGTATGTGATCCAGCTCGGCCTACTGGGGGACATCGTGACCGGCGGGTTCGATTTCCCGAACGATGTGGCCTTCCCGACCACGCCGGATCATCGCTATTTCATCGAGACGGGCCAATCGATCCACTTCGCCTTCAAGAAGTATTGGGAGCAAGAAGGCGCGCTGGACGCCTTCGGTTACCCGATCTCGCAGGAACTGACCGAGAACGGCACGACGGTACAGTACTTCCAACGGGCGCGCCTGGAATACCGACCGGAACTGGGCGGACCTTTTGGCGTCGTGCGGGGGAACGTCGGGGCGGAGTATTTACGGTCCATCGGGGCGATGCCGTAAGGCTGGCGGTGACTCAGACTTCCGGGAAGTTCCTTGATCTCACGAATCGCGAACGCGAATGCAATCTCCAGTACCTCATTGATGAAGTCTGTGACCAACGCCGGGAGAGGGCGAAACAAGGTCGGATGACCACAATCATTCCGAAGATCAAGACTGGATTTCAATCTCCTGCTCTCGGGGCGCAAGATCACTCTGAGCTCTCTCAAGATCTCGATGAACTCACTGTCTTTGGCGTTATAACCTAGGCTAGATACCCCGCATCTACTGGTAGGGCGATGCCGGTGATGTAGGAGGAAGCCTCGGGGTCGCAGAGGTAGGCGATAGCGTGGGCGACTTCTTCGGGCTGGCCGAAGCGGCCGAGGGCGTGGCGCTTGAGGAGAGCTTCGGCGAGGTCGGGGTTGGCCTTTGTGAAGGTGACCATTGGCGTTTCGATGACGCCGGGGCAAACGGCGTTGACGCGGATGTCGTCGGTTCCGTACTGGATGGCGGCGGAACGGGTGAGGCCGATGACGCCATGCTTGGAGGCGCTGTAGGGCGCGTTGAACGGGTGCCCGCTGAGGCCGGCGCCGGAGGAGACGTTGACGATGGAGCCGCCGCCGGTGGTTAGCATCTGGCGAATCTGGGCCTGCAGGCAGAGCCAGACGCCGGTGAGGTTGATGGCGATGATGCGGTTCCAGGCCTCGCGCGAGTAGCCGGCGACGGGGCCGGGTTCGCCGTTGGTGCCGGCGTTGTTGACGGCGCAGTCGAGCGTGCCGAAGTGGTCGACGGTCTGCCTGACGGCGGCAGTGACGGCGGCTTCGTCGGTGACATCGAGGGGAAGAAAGATGGCTTCGCCGCCGGCGGCCTCTATAGAAGAGACGGTGGACTGGCCGCCTGCGGGGTTGATGTCGGTGACGGCGACGCGGGCGCCACGGTTGGCGAGGTGAAGGGCGGTGGCGCGGCCGATGCCGGAGGCGGCGCCGGTGACGAAGGCGACTTTGCCATTGAAGGGGTCGGTCATGGTGCTACCTCTCGTGCCCGCTCAAGACCCTGAAGAAGGATTCCTTGTGGAGTCTAAACGTAGTCCTGGATGAGGGTTCCCTGCGGGACATCGGGGTCGGTGGCGGCATGAGCCGGGTACTTGAAGGTCTTGCCTTCGTAATTTTCGAGGACGGCGTGGTCGTCGTTGAGTTCGACCAGGCGGTTGGGGCCGACGGCCATCTTCCCGCCGCCGCCCGGGGCGTCGATGATGTAGGTCGGCACGGCGAACCCGGTGATATGGCCCTGGAGGCCGTTGATAATGTCGATGCCGGTCTGCACGTCGGTGCGGAAGTGCTTGGTGCCGGTGACCAGGTCGGCCTGATAGAGGTAGTAGGGCTTCACACGCAGGTCGAGCAGGCCGAGCATGAGTTCCTTTATGGTCTCGATATTGTCGTTGACGCCCTTCAGCAAGACGGTCTGGCAGCCGAGCGGGATGCCGGCGTCGGCGAGCAGGGCGCAGGCGCGGGCGGCTTCGGGGGTTAGTTCGCGGGGGTGATTGAAGTGAGTATTTATGTAAAGTGGGTGGTGCTTCTTGAGGATGTCGGCCAGCTCGGGGGTGATGCGCTGCGGGAGGACGCAGGGGAGCTTGGTGCCGATGCGTAGGATCTTGATGTGGGGGATGGTGCGCAGCTCGGTGAGGATGCGGTCAAGCTGGTCGTCACCGAGCAGCAGCGGGTCGCCGCCGGAGAGGAGCACGTCGCGGACCTCGGTGTGCTTGCGCAGGTAGGCGAAGACGGCCTCCATCTCGGACCAAGGCGGGACCGGGTTCTTGCCGACTTTGCGCTTGCGGGTGCAGAAGCGGCAGTAGATTCCGCAGGTGTAGGTGACGGTGAAAAGGACGCGGTCAGGGTAACGATGAGTGAGGTGTTTGATCGGGGAGTCGTCGCCGTCTTCACCGAGGGAGTCGAGCACGTAGTCATCGGCGGTGTCGAGCTCGGCGGCGGAGGGGATTACCTGCTTCCAGATGGGGTCATCCTTCTCCTGAATGAGGCTGGAGTAATACTCGTTAGAGAAGAAGGGATAGAGACGGCGGACGCGGTCGATGTCGGCCTGCTCTTCGGGCGTGAGCTCGGCGAGGTCGGAGCCGCGGCGCAGGCTGCAGCGCATGGGTTGTTTCCACTCGGGGATTTGGCTCGGGTCGGTTCCGGGACAGTTGGTAGGCATGGTTGATTGTCGACCGACAGCTAGCTGGTGGCAACCTTTACCGGAGCCATGACGGCGTCGGGCATGCCGTGGAGGACCTTGCTGGAGGCCGGGCAGGCGGTGGCCAGGACGCCGGCCAGATCGGCACGGCCGTCGCGCACGAAGTAGTAGGGCGAGTAGCGGGCGCGGGCGTCGAACTCTTTGACGGCCTGGTCCTCGAAGTCGTAGTAGTAGGCCGGGATTCGCCGGCTGGCGTGGTAGGGCTGGACGATGTAAGGGCCTTCGTTGAATCCCTCGAGGGCTGTGTCGACGGCGGCGTTCCACTCTTCGGTCGGGACATCGTGGCCGATGGTGACGCCACGCGCACCCCAAGCCAGCTCGGAGAAGCCGGAGGGCTTGAGCACCAGGCGACGCTGCTTCTGGGTCATGTCCTTGAGATCGGTCCAGCGCCGCACGATACGGTCGGCCGACTGGAAGGGTGGTGAGATGGCGGCGAAGGGCGGGAGCGGGGTGGGGTCCAGGACCCAGGTGGCGGGGATGACCTGCTGCAGGACCGGCAGGGCCTCGCGAGAGAGTTCTCTTTCCCAGTAGGGGACCAGCTCGGGGTGGTGGAAGAGGGCCATCATGAGCTTTTCTTCAAGATGAAACTTGGGCGGCGGGGTCATGACGATGCGCCGGCGCTGCATGGCATGGAACATCAGGTCGACGTTGGGGACGTTGGCCAAGTCGTGTAACTCGAAGAAGCGGTAGATGACGTCTACCTTCTCGACGTGGGTGTCGAGGTGGGCGACGATGGCGTCGTCTTCGACGGCGATCTGGCGCGGATGGACGGTTACGGCGCGGACGCCGAACTGGTTGAGGCGCTCGCCCACCCAGTTCATCTCAGCGCGGTAGGACTCGGATTCGTCGGAGACGACGACGGCAACGAAGGGGTCTTCCATGCCGCTCTCGGAAACCAGCGCGCGGGCCAGCTCGGGGATCAGCCCGCACTGGTTGCCGAGTACGGTGTGGCCGATGTCGCGGTAGCGGACGGTGAGGGCGTCGACCAGGCCGATGCCGCCGGGGACGGAGTCCAGTTCGGTGGCGATGAAGCTGTCCTCGCCGACGGCCATGAGATCGGGTCGGATGACGACCGGCAGGCGGGACTTGAGCCGGTTCAGGCGGGCGAGTTCAAGGACCTGGTCGGACTTGCCGCGATCGAGCAGCTCGGCGATCCAGGCGGGCTGAGTGCCTCGGGCGCTGGCCAGGTAGAGACGGTTGACGACGACGTAGAACTCAAGCAAGTGCTGGCCCATCGACTGGAGGGCCGCGACCTGGGCAGGCGAGACGGTGATGGGCTCGGGGGAGAGTCGCCAGGGGACTCGTGAGCCGTCGCCAACGGGTTTGGCGGCACCGTAGAGACCGCTTTCGGGTAGCCCGGCGTTGACGTGCATAACCTGGTCGTGGAGGGCAGCGTCGGCGAGTGAGGGCAAGTGGCGACTCTCGGTCGAATTGGGTTGTGCCAAATGAGAGTTTAGCAACGCCGGGAAATGGTGAAGCGAAGATTCGTGACGGAAAGGGTGAAGAAGGCTCAGGAGGCGTCGAGGAGTTGGTCGATGCTTTCGGCGGCGGCGATGCCGACTGCCTCGGGGTCGGCGTTGGCAATGATGAGGGGGGGGTTTCGACGTCCTCGGCGATGATGGCAAGAATCTGGCTGGAGAGGGGATGGATGAAGTCGCGAGCGTCGGCGAGGCTGGAAGCGACGACGCCGGCTTCGTATTCGGAGAGGCCCAGAGGCAGGGCCATGATGTCGACAGCCGATGCGGCACGGGCGGGGAAGGGGGAGTGGACCGCGAGGCCGGCCTCGATGAGGCCAGCGGCGTAGAAGGCGGCGGCGGGATCGCGGGAGCCGGCCATGATGGCGAGCATGCCATTGACGGAGCCGCGGTTGGTAGATTGGCGGCCGTACATCATCGGGGCGAGCCGGACCCCGAGTTGTCTGAGGGCATACCCGCCACGCAGGACCATATCGCCCGGGGTGAGAGCGACGGGGAGACCGCCGACCAGGATACGGAAGCCGTCCTTGCCGGTGGCGCGCTTGGCGATGGCTACGCGGGAGGGGGCGACGCGGTGGACGTGAGTCAGGTCGGCCAGGAAACGCAGGGCACCGATGGCTTCGGGCTGGTCGAGGAGGTTGTAGGAGCCGTCTTCGGACAGGATGCGGCCACCGTTCTGCCAGATGAAGGGGAGCGACGCGAGGTCGTTGGACCAGAATCCCCACTGGCCGCCGCTGCCGTCGGCGGCGGCGGGGACGGTGAGCTTGATGGCGGCTTCGAGGAACTCGTCCCAGTCCCAACCAGACAGCGGCGGGGGCTCCAGGCCAACGTTGTCGAAAAGCTCGGGCTGGTACCAGAGAGCGCGGGGGTTATGCCCCAGGCGTTGGCCCAGCGCTTACCGTCAATCGAGGTGGCCTAGAGAGCAAGGGGATGGGGGAGGCGGGTCTCGGGCCAGCCACCGGCGAGGAAGGACTCGATGTCGGCCATGAGCTCGGCCGCAGCGAGCGCCAGCAGCGCCGGGCGATCGGGGAGGACGAGGAGATCGAGGGTCTGGCCCCGGTCGATAATCGATTCAACGGAGTTGATGAACGCCCCGGTGAAATCGGACAGATCGCTGCCCATCCGAACCTGAATGACGTCGAGGTCGGGGTCGGGGGTGGCGGCTTCGACGTCGGCGACGGCGCTGTGGATGAGGATTTCGAAGTCGGCGAGCTTGGCGTGGCCGGAGGGCAACTTCACCAGGTCGGGCTCGCCGCAGGCCGCGAGGACGGCCCCGGCAGCCAGCGAACCGGCCAGCAGCCGGCGGCGGGAGAAGGGCATCGGACCCTCTTGTCTATGTAGGCGGTGAACCCGGCGTCCCGGGACGATCCGATTGTATCGAGCCGCCGAGACGGGCAGGCGCACCAAGTTACTGATACTCTACATATCGTTGACAGCGAAGGAGGGGGCCGATAGCATCCCGGGTTGTGTTGAACGTCGCATCCAACGGGGTCTTACCCTGTGGAGCGCTCAGGCTCCTTTCAGAGTAACGAAAAGTCGCCGCCCCGACGATGAAGCCCGGCAACCGGAGCGCGGGAACGGCGGTCGCATGGCCCATAGAACCTCTCCAGGAGCCTTGACCTGAAATCCAGAATCGCGCTATCGCTGGTCGCTATGGTGGTGGGGGTGAGTTTCGCGGGTTGTGAATTCTTCGTTCAATCGGTGGCGCCAACGCCAACCCTGCTGACCGCCGGATCGAATCAGCAACGACCGGTGGTGGCGGTGGAGTTCGGGATACTGGAAGAGGCGATCAAGGTGACCGGGCGGGTGGAGGCCGAGGAGCGGCAGGACCTGTTCTTCCGGGCGCCCGGGCGGATCAAGAATGTGACCGTGCGCCAGGGTGAACTGGTGGAAGTCGGGCAGGTGCTGGCGGAACTGGAGACCGGCGGGCTGGAGTCGCAGGTGGCCGACGCCGAGAAGAACTTTGAGACGGCCGAGCTGCGGGTGTTCTCGGCGGAGGCGGGGCTGGAGCAGGATCACTCTTCGGCCCGGACGGCGGTGCTGGTGGCAGAGAACAACGTGGCGACGAAGGAACAAACGCGGGAGACCGGGCACACCAACGCCGAGTCGGCGGTGCTGCAGACCGAGAATTCGGTGGCGACGGCAGAACTGGCCCTCGAAAACCTGCTGGCCGGCGGCACCGAGTCGCAGCAGGCCTCGGCCCGGGCCTCGGTGGCCTCGGCGAACTCGAGCTACGTGAGCGCGAGTGCGACCCAGGCGCGGCTGGAAGCTTCGAGCTTGGAGAGCCTGGCCGGGGTGCTGGCGGACGTGGCGACCCGGCAGGCGGCGGTGACCGCGGCCGAGCAGGCGCTGGCGGCAGTGCAGGCCCAGGGCGCCCCAACATCGGCGGAGGCCCAGGCAGACGCGCTGCGGCGGATGGAAATCCTGGAGGCCGATGTGGCGACCGCGCAGTCGGCGTTCTACCAGTCGGAAGCCGATCTGGTAGATGTGCTCAACAAACCGACGGCGGCCCAGCGGCTGGACGCGGAGAACACTTTTGAAAAGGCCCGACTGGACCACGAGGCGGCGGTGGGTGGGAGCGGCTCGGATGAGTCCAAGTTGAAGGCGGAGATCATCTGGCAGGAAGCCATAAGGGCTTACAACGACGCGCTGATGCCGGCCACCGACGCGGAAATCGTGGCGGCCCAGGCCGACGTGGTGTCGGCGCGGAGCGCCTTGCTGGGTGCGGAACAGGCGCTGGACGTGGCAATGGGCGGCGGAACCCGACAGGCCGCGATTGACCGGCTGGCCGCGGAGTTCCAGAACGAATTCGGCACGAGCTTGGCATCCGCCGAGGCAACCCTGTCGAGCGCCCGCGCAAACCTAGCCGAGGCGCAGTACGAACTGGCGCAGGTGGAGGCCGGGCGAGGGACGACCGACGTGCAACGGGCCCGCGCTTCGACGGCTTCGGCCAGCGCGGGACTGGTGCGCGCGCAGACGAGCCTGGACGCACTCCTGAACCCGACGCAGAGCGAAATTGACTCGGCCACGCGCGCCGTAGAGATGGCGGAGAGTAATCGCGATATTGCGGTAGAACGACTCGCAGAGTACGAATCTGGACAGTCTTCGGCGGATCTCGATCTGGTGATCCTGCGCCGCAACCTGGAGACTTCCGAGGAGACGCTGGCCCGCTATGACGCCGGGGAGTCGTCGAAGGACTTCGACCTGGTGATCTTGCGCAATAGCCTGGAGAAGTCGCGGATCAGCCTGCAGCGCCTGCAGGATCAGACCTTTGAGAATCAGGTAATCGCGCCGTTTGCCGGCGAGGTCACTTTTGTGCGCGGCCGGCCCGGCGACCAGGTGGCCGCCTACCAGGAGATCATCGGGCTGGCCAATCCGGCGCGGCTGATTATCGAAGCGGTGGTGCCCGAGGTTGACCAACCGAGCCTTTCGGTGGGACAGCCGGTGGAGATCACCATGGACGCCTTTGCCGGGGTGGTCTTCACGGGACGCGTGACGACCCTACCGCGCAACATCATCAGTACAACCGGCCAGACGGTGAAAATCCCGGAGACGGTCATCGACGGCGATTTCGACCGCGCCGGGATGGACATCGGGATGCTGGCGCGGCTGAAGATCGTGGTGCAGGTGAAGGAGGACGTGCTGAAGGTCCCGCTGACGGCGGTGCGCACCGTAAACAACCGCGACTTCGTTGAGACGATCATCGATGGCCAGCGGCGTAGTCTGCCGGTGACGGTGGGCATTCAGAGCGATACCGAGATTGAGATACTGGACGGCCTTGAAGAAGGGCAGCAGATCTTCGCTTCGCCCTAACATCGGGCGGACGACCGAGGCGCCCGGACCCGCCGGGTGATGGCTTTACCGTGATCTACGCGCTCCTGTCCTTCGTGGGCAAACGCCTGGTGAACAACGGGGTCCTGGTACTGAGCACGGCGCTGGGGTTGTTGGTCACAGTGACGCTGATTACGTCGATCCCGATGTACTCGGAAGGGATCAGCGAGTTCCTGCTGAAGCTGGAACTGGCAAAGCCCGACCCGAAGCGCCTGCAGCCGCGCAGCAGCGTGCTGCTCCGGCATTTCGACCGCGGGGCGAGCGGGGAAGTCGCAACCACGCGGCAGAAGTATGAGGAGGCCGACGCCTTCTTCGGCCACTACCTCCCCAACCTTGTTGGCCTGCCGGAACTGGACCAGGTGACCTACCTGCAGACCGACATGATGCCGGTGCTGGAGTACGACGCGGCGGCGACCACCGGACGGCGGCGGGGAGAACTAGCCTACGGGATGTTCTTCAACATGAGCGACCTGTACGACCACATCGAGATCATCGAAGGCCGCGCACCGGGCCCCGAAGTGACAATGGTGGATGACGGGGCCGGCGGGCAGATGCCGATGCTGGAAGTGTTAATGATCAACGACGCGATCGACAATATGGGGATCCTGGTCGGGGACCGGGTAAAGATCGTCTACGAGCATCCGGATACCGACGAGGAAAGCCTGCTCGGAGCGCATGTTGTGGGGCGATGGGTGCCGACCGACCCGAACTCGACCTACTGGCTGTACAACGTGGAGACGGCCTTCGACATGGCCGGGATGTATGTGGACCGCGAGATTTACCTGGGCGAGTTGATCGAGCAGTACGAAGGGATGTTCTACGAGGCGACCTGGTACTCAAACTTCGACGCTTCAGCCATCAAGGCCAGCAACTATCGGCAGATCACCGGCGGCCTCTACACCCTGCGCGCGAGCACCAACACGATCCTGCCGGGTACCAAGCTGGAGGTATCGCCGGAAGAGACGTTTTTCAAGTTCGATCAGAAGCTGTTTTTCCTGAAGCTGCTGCTGTTCATCCTGAGCGCGCCGGTGGTGTCGATCGTGCTGTACTACATCAGCCTGTCGGCGGGAATGGTGGTGGATCGGCAGCGCAATGAGATCGCGATCTTGAAATCCCGGGGAGTGGGGACGTGGCAGATCTTGGGGGTGTACAGCCTGGAAGGCCTGCTGGTGGGGGCGGTGGCGATGATTATCGGGCCATTCTTGGCGCAGTATCTGGCGCAGGT
Organism: uncultured Chloroflexota bacterium; assembly: GCA_964631365.1. Classification (GTDB taxonomy): domain Bacteria; phylum Chloroflexota; class UBA11872; order UBA11872; family VXNJ01; genus JASLPR01. Next base: position 24,569 of record CAZVZW010000009.1, read on the forward strand.
GATTGGGAAGACCTATACGTTCCTAGTATTTACGAATCGCGAAGACCTGCCGATCACACTGAGCCTGCAGCATTACCTATTCGCCGCCGGGGCGGTGGCGCTGTCGATCGCGGCGACGCTGGGTCCGGCGATCTGGGCGGCCCAGCAATCAATTGTGACCTACAAGCAGGATGTATCGCGGGCGACCCGAAAGCCGATGTATCAGCGCTATTTCCTAGATGTGGCGCTGCTGGCGCTGGCGATCTACGGCTTCATGAGCCTGCGCGGGCGAGAAACACTGCTGAGCTTGGGACCGGAGGGGGAGCTGTTTTCCGACCCGCTGCTGCTGGTGGCGCCGGTGATCTTTATCTTCGCGGTGGCGCTGGTATTCCTGCGCTTCTTTCCCTACATCGTGGCGGCCATCTCGACGGTCGGCAACCGGATCTACGGGGTGGGTATCCACCTGGGACTTCGACAGATCGCGCGGAGCCCGGGCCAGTTCGTGCGGCTCGTGCTGCTGCTGGTCCTGACGTTCGCGCTGGGCACGTTTAGCGCGTCGATGGCGGCGACGATCGACCGCAATATCAACGACCGGGTGATGTTTATGGTGGGCGGCGAGGCCTTTTTCGATGAAACCGGACTGTGGGATGAGGAGGGGCTACTCTGGCTGATTACGCCGGCGGACCGGCACTATGACCTGCTATCGGCCGACGGAGAGCCGGAGATCGAGCAGCTGGCACGGTTGTGGGAGTCGGAGGCGGTATACCCGATTCCGGGCGAGGGCGGGACCGAAAAGCTGTCCGCCTATGGGGTAGACCCGATCGATTTCGCGCAGACGATCTGGTGGCGCGACGACTTCTCGGACGTCCCGCTGAACGCCCTGATGAATTCCCTGGCGATGGATGAGCGGGCGCTGCTGGCCGACCGGGCGTTCTTCCAGGATCGGCTGCTGCTGCGGATCGGCGACCCGGTGCGCTTCAACTTGGCACAGAACGAGATCGAGTTCTTTATCGCCGGCTGGATCGATTCGTTCCCCACTCATTACCCGGATGACGGGCCGTTCGTGGTGACGAACGTAGACTTTATTCATCGCAACTTCGGGGAGAGCCCCTGGGACATCGTGGCGACGCTGCGGCCGGGGGCAACGGCGCAGGATGTGGGCAATCGGCTGCGCCGTGAGGCCGACATCATTATCATGGGCTCGACCGGCTCGCAGGCGGAGATTATGGAAACGCGCAACGACGCCACCCAGACCGGTACGTTCGGCATCCTATCGATCGGGTTCATGATTTCAACAGTGCTGACCCTGCTGGGATTCTTGATGTATTCGTTCCTGTCGTTCCGGCGTAGGCTGCAGGAGTTCGGCATATTGCGGGCGATGGGGCTGTCGGTGCGGCAAATGATTGCTCTGTTTGTGTTTGAGAATGGATTCCTGATTTTCCTGGGTACGGTGGTGGGAACGATCCTCGGGATCGTGACCGGAGCCATGTTCATCCCGTTCCTGCAACTGAGCGCCGACCAGCTGGCGAATACGCCGGCCTTTATCGTGGAAACGGCCTGGGACGATATCGGGCGGATATTCATGCTCTTCGGAGCGGTGCTGGTGCTGTCGTTCCCGGTGTCCGTGTGGATGCTGCGACGGATTAAGATTCATGAGGCCATGAAGTTCGGAGGCGAAGCGGGTTGAGTGAACAACCTATCAACGGCGGCGAGCCCTATATCGTCTGCGACAATCTGGTTAAGATTTTTAAGGTTGCAGACTTGGAGGTGGTGGCGCTGCAGGGCCTGGACCTAACCGTGCGCAAGGGCGAGCTGATGGCCATTATCGGCAACAGTGGCTCGGGTAAATCCACCCTGCTGAACATCCTCGGCGGGCTGGACCGGCCGAGCGCCGGCGGCTGCCTGGTGGGTGGGATCGACCTGGTCAAGGCGCCGGAGAGCGAGCTGGTCTACTACAAGCGCTACAAGGTCGGGT
>CAZVZW010000010.1:0-24128 GCA_964631365.1 uncultured Chloroflexota bacterium
GATAGACCCAGAGCAGTGCGAGGCGGCGGCCTTCCCAATCGACCTGGAGGGCGAGGCCGCGGGCAGTGGCGTGCAGCCGGCCGCCGGCTTCGCGCCAGCGGCGGATGGCCGGGGTGAGCGCCAGGCGGGGACCGGAGCCGAGGGCCGCAAGGAGCGGATGGAGCGCCGGATCGAGGCGGTCGGAACCGGGCTCGGTGTGGCTCACTGCCGGGGACGGCTAGCCGGCGACGTCGTCGCCGGCTAGCGAGCCGTCATCGGGCCGGTCTTCAGCCGGTTCCTCGTCGTCGGCCGGTGGCGCATCGGGCTCGGCGGTGGCGAGGAGTTCGTCGAAGTCCTTGTCTGCTTTGCCCGGCGCGGGTTCGGGCGCGTCACCCCGGGCGTCGACCAGGGCGCCGGCGGTAGCGGCGACGACTTCGTCCCAGCTGACATCATCGGCCAGCTCGGTGAGATGGAAGGCACCGTCGCGGACGGCGAAGACGCCGAGCCCGGTGACGACGGTGTCGACAACGCCGGTGCCGGTGAGCGGGAGGCGGCAATCTGGGACCAACTTGGCAGCGCCGCCGCTACTGGTATGGCTCATGCAGACGATGATCCGGCGTGCGCCGACGACCAGGTCCATTGCCCCGCCCATGCCGGAGTCGACTGCCCCGGGGACACGCCAGCCGGCGAGATCGCCGTTATGCGTGACTTCTATGGCCCCGAGAACCGCGACGTCGATGTGGCCGCCGCGCATCATCCGGATGGACAGGTCGATGTCGAAGAAAGCGGCGTCGGCGCGGACACCGGCGGGCACCCCGTTGGCGTTGGCGACGTCGGGAGCGGACTGGTTGGCCGCCTGCCGCGGTCCGATCCCGAGGATGCCGTTTTCCATGTGTAGCATGACCGGGCCCTTCAGATCGACGTGATCGGTGACCCGGGCGGGCACACCGATGCCGATGCTGACGACGCTTACGGAAGCTATCTCGGCGGCGATCCGGGCCGCAATTCCGTCAGAGGTCCAGGCCATTTAGTCGGACCCTTCGGTGACCAGGTCGACAAATACCGATGGGGTGCCGACCTGCCCGGGATCGAGGTCGCCGGCGTCGAATAGTTGCTCGACTTCGGCGATGACCAGGTCGGCGGCGGTGGCCATGACCGGGTTGGTGTTGCGGGCGGTGCCGCGGTAGGTGAGGTTGCCGTGGCGATCGCCACGGAACGCGCCCAGTAGCGCGACGTCAGCGGAGAGGGGTTCTTCGACGAGGTAGGTCTGGCCGTTGAGGTCGTAGGTTGGCTTGCCCTCGGCGATGGGGGTGCCGAGGCCGGTGGGGGTCAGGAATCCGCCGAGGCCGGCGCCGGCGGCGCGGATGCGCTCGATCAGCGTGCCGAGGGGCATGAATTTCAGGTCCAGCCGACCGGAACGGGCCAGTTCTTGCACGGCGCGGTTGCCGCCGGCGTAGCAGACGGTGAGGCTGGTGACGAGCCCGGAGACGAGCAGGCGACCCAGCGCGGCGCGGGAAGTGGCGGCGTCGTTGGCAATGATGTGGAGGTCACCGCAGCCGGAGCCGGCCAGTTCGTCGAGCAGGGCGCGGGGCGCACCGACGTCCATGAATCCGCCGATCATGATCGTGCTGCCGGGGGCGATGCGGGCGACGGCGGCCGCGGCGGTGGCCTGCTTGTCGATCGGACCCTCGCCGGCCGCGGCCGGGTCAAGCGGGCGGGCGGTGATCTCGCTCATCGGAGGCGGGAGTCGGGCACGACGCTAGAGGAACCGGCGGATGAACCGGGCGATGAGCCCGCTGAAACCGAGGGCGACCCCGAAGGCGATGGCGGTGCGGGTGCCCATCAGCGTCCGGACGTTGCCTTTGACCGAGGCGCCGATGAGGGCTACGGTGGCGACGTTGTGGGCTTCAATATTGCCGCCGATGACCCACTGGGCGGCGCTGTTTTGCATCGTTACGCTGCCGCCGCCGGTGATGATGGCGGCGCTCTTCTGGATGTCACTGCTGGCGCCGATACTGGCGCCGATAGCGCTGAACTGGGTGGTGGCGGTGGCCGACTGGGAGATGCCGATGGCGGACTGCTCGGCGTGCAACTGGCCGGCCCGGGCGTGGCGGATGGCGGCGCGCTGGAAGTCGGCGCGGCCACTGACGTTGACGACATCGACGGGCGGGTCCTGGGTAGTCATCGAGGCCTCCAGTGGCGGGGTCGGGCGCGGTTCATGCGCCGGAAGTTTCCGACAGCGCGAGCGCGCGGGCGGCATCCATTATGGAACGAAACGGGACGCCGCGCTCGCGGGCTAACCGGGCGCAGTCGTCGTACTCGGGTGCGGCGTGGTGGCGGCGGCCGTCCAGGAACGAGAGCTTGACGCGAACGTCGCCCCAGTCGGTGGTGACGATGAGGCTGTCGCGGGCGAGCTTGCGGCGGCGGGTCTCGTGAATGCGTACGCCTAGGGTGGAGGTCTCGGCGAAGAGCACCGCGGCCAGGTGGTCGGCGTCGTTGGGGCGGACGATCGCGGAAATCATCGTGGCGGGGCGGCCCTTCTTCATCTGGATCGGCGTGGCATAGGCGTCGAGCGCGCCGGACTCGAGCAGACGCTCGAGGGCGTAGGCGACGACCTCCGGGGAAACGTCGTCGAGGTTGGTTTCGATGATCGCGACGACGTCGGCGTCGGGGCGGTCATCGGTGTCGCCGATGACCAGGCGAAGTACGTTTGGAAGCTCCGGGTCGCGGGAGCCGGCGCCGTATCCGGAGGCCGTGACCTGCATGGCCGGCAGCTTGCCGTAACGGGTAGCGGCGTGGGTGAGGACTAGGGCGCCGGTGGGGGTGAGCAGCTCGGCGCGGTCGGTGGAAGAGAAGACGGGCGCGTTCGCCGCCTCGAGCACGTTCAGGGTGGCCATGCTGGGGACCGGGATTTCGCCGTGCCGGGTGTTGACGGTGCCGCCGCCGGTGTTCATCGGGGCGACGACGATGTCGGCTGCGCCGAGCCATTCGAGCCCGGCGGCCGCGCCGACGATGTCGAGGATGGAGTCGACGGCGCCGACTTCGTGGAAGTGGACTTTGTCGATGGTGCTGCCGTGGGCGCGGGCTTCGGACGCGGCGAGATCGCGGAACATGGCGATGGCGCGGTCGCGGACCGGAGCGGCGAGGGAGCTGGCTTCGATGATGCTGGTGATGGCGGCAAGGTTGCGGTGGTGCTGTTCGGCACCGATCTCGAAGTGGACGTGGGTGGCGGCGATCGGCCCGCGAGTGACCTTTTCGACCTGCATCGTGTAGGTGTCGAGAGGCAGCTTTCGCAGCTCGGCTTCGAGTTCGCCGGCGGGCCAGCCGGCATCGACGAGCGCGCCAAGGAACATGTCGCCGGCGGCGCCGGCGAAGGGGTCGAAGAAGGCGACCTTCACGCGCTGTCCCGAGCGCTGCGGCAGATCTGAGCGGCAAGGTAGCCGGCGCCAAAGCCGTTGTCGATGTTGACCACCGAGACCCCGGGGGCGCAGGAATTGAGCATGGCCAGGAGCGGTGCCAGGCCCTGGAAGGCGGCGCCGTAACCGACGCTGGTGGGCACCGCGATGACGGGCTTGTCGACGAGCCCGGCGACGACGCTGGGGAGGGCGCCCTCCATGCCGGCGACGGCGACCAGCACGGTGGCGTCATCGAGCGTCTCGCGGTTGCGCAGCAGGCGGTGGATGCCGGCGACGCCAACGTCCCAGAGGCGGGCGACGCTGGCACCATAGGCGGCGGCGGTGATGGCGGCCTCTTCGGCGATCGGGATGTCGCTGGAGCCGCCGGTGATGACGGTGACGGAGCCGGGCAGGCTGAGGGGAGCGCCGACCGGGGTCACGATCAGGCGGGCGACTTCGTTGAACTCGGCCCCGGGAAGCGCCGCGCGTACGGCGCCGAAATCCGCGGCGGAGGCCTTCGTCGCGATTACGGTCTGGCCGGACTCGACCAGCGAGGCGGCTATGGCCGCGATCTGTGCGGGGCTCTTGCCGGGGCAGTAGATGGCCTCGGGAAAGCCGGTGCGATCGGCGCGATGGCTGTCGACTTTGGCAAAGCCGAGGTCGTCGTAAGGCTCGATCAGACGGCGGGCGGCGTCATCGAACGAAAGCCGACCGTCGGCTACCTGGCGCAGGAGATCGTCGATGGGCCCGGGCATGCGACTAGCGGAGCTGGATGTTGAAAAAGGCGTCGCGGCCGGGATAGCGGGCCTGGCTGCCCAGGGCTTCCTCGATGCGCAGCAACTGGTTGTACTTGGCGACGCGGTCGGTGCGGGCGAGGGAGCCGGTCTTGATTTGCCCGCAGCCGCAGGCGACCGCCAGGTCGGCGATGGTGGTGTCTTCGGTCTCGCCGGAACGGTGCGAGATGACGCTGGTGAAGCCGGCGTGGGTGGCCATCTCGATGGCGTCGAGGGTCTCGGTGAGGGTGCCGATCTGGTTCAGCTTGACCAGGATCGAGTTCATGGCCTTTTCGTTGATGGCGCGCCGCAGGATGGCGGTGTTGGTGACGGTGAGGTCGTCGCCGACGATCTGCAATCGCTCGCCGAGGCGGCCGTTGAGCAGGGTCCAGCCGGCCCAGTCGCCTTCGTCGAGGCCGTCTTCGAGCGAGATGATCGGGTACTGGCGGGTCCAGTCGTCCCAGAAGTCGACCATTTCTTCGCTGGTGAGGGTGCGGTCTTCGCGGGCGAGCCGGTACTTGCCGTCTTCGTATATCTCGGAAGCGGCGGCGTCGATGGCCAGGTAGATGTCTTCGCCGAGGGTGTAGCCGGCGGCTTCGATGGCGGCGAGGATGCGCTCGACGGCCTCGACGTTGGACTTGAGCCCCGGGGCGAAGCCGCCTTCGTCGCCGACGTTGGTGCTGTAGCCGGCACCGGCGAGGACCGACTTGAGGGCCTGGTAGATCTCGGCGCCGGCGCGGACGGCCTCGCTGAAGCTGTCGACGCCGACGGGCATGACCATGAACTCCTGGAAGTCGGTGGAGTTGGTGGCGTGCTGCCCGCCGTTGAGGATGTTCATCATGGGGACGGGGAGGCGGTTGGCGTTGACGCCGCCGAGGTAGGTGAAAAGGGGCAATTCGACGGCGTCGGCGGCGGCGCGGGCGACGGCCAAGGAGACGCCGAGAAGGGCGTTGGCGCCCAGGCCGGCCTTGTTCTCGGTGCCGTCCATGGCGAGGAGCTGGGAGTCGACGGCCGCCTGGTCGGTGGAGTCCATGCCTTCGAGGGCGGGGCCGATGATGCTGTTGACGTTCTGGACGGCGTCGCGAACGCCTTTGCCGCCGTAGCGAGACTTGTCGCCGTCGCGGAGTTCGATGGCTTCGCGGCTGCCGGTGGAGGCACCGGAGGGGACGCTGGCGCGGCCGTGGCCGCCACCTTCAAGGAGCACGTCGACTTCGACGGTCGGATTGCCGCGGGAGTCGAGGATTTCGCGCGCGGAGATGTCTTCAATAAAGGTCAAGCGCGGTGGCCTTTCGGGTACTGGTGAAACAGGCAACGCGGCCGAGGCGGCGGGGAAGTGATACAACGATCCGGCTGCGACTGGAATCCCGCGTTCTCGACGCCAGATGAAGTATAACCAAGCGACTGGAGTCACTCTGCCGAAGCCGGTTTGACACTCTCGGGCCGTGCGGTGGATCGCGGGGAGTCGGTGGTTGAAGGTTTTCGTGGCAGTTGGGTCGATCTGGTCCATAACTGACGCAAATGGACTAGAGGTAGCTACTGAATGTGATAGTTAGGAACCACCAAATTCAGAGATTCCATTGGATGGGGAATACCCGGATACTGGTGGAGGCGAGGTGCGGTATGCCGTAACGGTATGTCGGGGTACTTACACGCCGGCGTGACCGGTTTAGAGTCTCGCCGGAACTTGCGACTCATCCAGATGGTGATGGAGGCCAGATGAAGTTATTTGAGGGTGTGGTCATCCCGGACGGCATCTTCAGCGTCGAGCGTCGGCTGGAGACGCTGGGGCACTAACCCTCAGACGCAAGATAGCGAAGGCCCCGGGCGGCGATCGTCGCCCGGGGCCTTCTGCGTTGCCGGGATTGTAGGGGGCTAGGCGAACTCGTCACCGACGAACTCGTGCACGATCTCGACAAAGCGCTCGGGCTCTTCCCACTCGAGCAGATGGCCGCGGTCGGGGAACTCGACGATGCGGGCATCGGGCATCACCTGGACCATCCGCGCCGCGACTTCGGCGGAGAGGACGTCGCTGTGCTCACCGTACGGGATGAGGGTGGGGACGTCGATGCGAGCGACGTCCTCCCAGAAATCCCAGGGGCGGCGCAGAACCGTGAAGAAGTTTGGATCGAAACGGACGGCCAGGCGGCCGTTCTCGGTCCAGCGCAGGTTGTTGGCGATGAAGGTTTCCGGATCGCCGAGGGCCTGCGCGGAGTCTTTGTGGTCGGCGAGGGCGGCGGCGTAGGAGTCCCACTCGGTCGGGGCTGATGCGCCGGGGCGATTGCGCTGCGGCATTTCGGGGCCGATGTCCTTGAGGAGGAGCTTGCGGATTGGAATCTCGTCCCGACCGAAGAGGCACATGGAGATGGCGCCGCCGAGGCTGTGGCCGAGGACGAGGGGGTTCTTGATGCTGAGCTTCTCGATGAACTGTGCGGTGTCGTCGGCGAATTCGTCGAGGTCGTAGGAGTCGGCGCGGGAACTGTGGCCGTGACCGCGGTGGTCGGGAGCCCAGACGTGGCAATTGGGGAAGAGTCGCTCGATGAACCAGGCGTGATTGACAGCCATCGAGGTGGCGCCGTGCAGGACCAGGACGTGCGGTCCGCTATCGCCCCACTCGAGGTAGTGGAGGCCGACGTTGTCCAGGGGCAGGTAGCCTTCGCGGTAGCTGCGGCGGTGGGTGGTCATGGCGGTCCTTTGGCGGTGAGGGGCGCGGTTCATCTTAGTGGTCGTGGTGTGGTGGATAATCGCGGGTCAGAATCGCACGCCGAGGAGATCGCCCGTGAGTTTGCCCAGGCCGGAATACCCGCGACCGCAGTTTGTGCGGGACGAATGGCTAAACCTGAACGGCGAGTGGGACTACGCGTTCGATCCCGGTGACTCGGGAGTGGAGCGGGGGTGGGGGACGGACGGGTTCCGGCCGGACGGTAAGATCGTGGTGCCGTTTTGCCCGGAATGCGATCTATCCGCGATCGGGCACCGGGATTTCATCGCGGCGATCTGGTACCGGCGCGAGTTCGCGATCCCGCCGGAGTGGGCCGGTCGGCGCGTAAGGCTGAACTTCGGCGCGGTGGATTACGAGTGCCGGGTGTGGGTGAACGGCGTTCCGGTGGGCCGGCACGCGGGCGGCAGCGGGTCGTTTGGTTTTGATGTGACGGGTGCGCTGCGTGACGGTCCGAACGAGGTGGTGGTCGGGGCGCGCGATGACGTTCGGTCGGGATTGCAGCCGGCCGGGAAACAGGCGAAGGACTACCATCCAAAGGGTGCGATGTACTGGCGGATCACCGGTATCTGGCAGACGGTTTGGCTGGAACCGGTGGCGGAGGCGTACCTAGCAAGGGTGCAGGTTTTGCCGGACCTGGACGGGAGCAGCTTCACCGTGGTGCCGGAGGTGGCGGGGCCGGCGGCGGGACTGGAACTGCGGGCGACGCTGCGGGCGGAGGGCGAAGTGGTTGCCCGGTGGGAGGGTGGGGCGGGAAGCCCGGCGCTGTATCTGCCGGATAAGGACGCGCGGGCGTGGTCGCCGGACGATCCGTTCTTATATGACCTGGAGTTTGAGTTGCGGCGCGGTGAGGTAGTCATGGACCGTGTGGCGAGTTACGCCGGACTGCGCAAGGTACACATCGAGGGCAATCGCGTTCTGCTCAACAATGAGCCGATCTTCATGCGGCTGGTACTGGACCAGGGGTTCTATCCGGAAGGGCTATGGACGGCGCCGAGCGACGCGGAACTGCGGGCGGATATCGAGCGCTCGCTGGCGGTGGGCTTCAACGGCGCGCGGCTGCACCAGAAGGTTTTTGAGGAGCGCTTTCACTACTGGGCCGACCGGCTGGGTTATCTGACTTGGGGTGAGTTTCCTGACTGGGGGATGGACTTTGGCGAGCCCGAGGCGGTGGCCAACCAGCAACGGGAGTGGGCGGCGGTGGTGCGGCGGGATCGCAATCACCCGTCGATCATCGCGTGGACGCCTTACAACGAGACGACCCACACGGGCGGCGACCGGCACCTGGGGGCGCACGGCCGAGCGGTGGCGGACACGTATGAACTGACCCGGGCGCTGGACCCGACGCGGCCGGTGAACGACTGCAGCGGCTACATCCATGTGCGGACCGATATTCAGTCGGTGCACGACTACGAGCAGGATCCGGTGGTCTTCGCGGAGCGCTACGGGTCGGTGGATTCGAAGAATCCGGAGGCGGCGTACACGCGATTTCCGGAGATTTCTACGCCGTATGCCGGGGAGCCCTACATCGTGGATGAATACGGCGGGACCTGGTGGGAGGAACGCCCAGAAGACGGGGCGTCGGGGACGGACCGCGTGGGTAGCTGGGGCTACGGCGAGCGGCCAGCCGGCAAGGAGGAGGTGTACGCGCGGATCGCCGCGCTGACCGCGGTATTGACCGGGCACACCCAGATGGCCGGCTTTTGCTACACGCAACTCACGGACGTGGAGCAGGAGCGCAACGGGCTCTACACGTATGACCGCAAGGCGAAGTTCGACACGGAGCGGTTGCGGAAGATTTTCGGCGGGACGGGTAGCCCGGCGGGTTAGTCGGCCGCTTCCTCGGCGTCGTCGGCACCGCCGCCACCGAACAGAGACATGGTCTCCTTGATGTTCTCCAGCAGGACCTGCTCGAGATCGCCGAAGCCGTCTTGTTTGACACCGAGGATCTCAAGGACGACGCCGGGGATGTTGGGGTCGGGGGTCTCGTTGGCGCCGACACCGGAACCGGTGCCGCGGGCGACCTGGTTGGCGACGATGTAGGCGGCGGCGAGGGTGCTAGTTTCGTCGCCGTCGCCGTCGCCGTCGCCGGGGTCGGGGTCGGGGCTGGCGTGGTGGGAACGGATGGCGCCGACCAAGAAGTCGGGCAACCCCCATTTCTTGGCGAGGACCGCGCCGACTCCGGCGTGATTCAGGCCGAGAAAGCGGCGCTCGGCTTCGGCGAAGCTGCAGCCCTCACTCTGGGCCAGCTCGATGATGGCGCCGATGCGGTTCTCGACGTGCTCGCCGAGCACGACCTTGCCGATGTCGTGGAGCAAGCCGGCGGTGTAGGCCTCGGTGGGGATGGAGCGATTGGTCTCGCTGCTGACGACATGGGCTGACTGGGCGACGACGATTGCGTGGCCGAAGAGCCTGCCGCTGGGTATGCCGTAGCCGGCGACGCCGGCGGCGCCCATGCCGCCCATGTGGCGGTGAGAACCAGGTTGCGAATCGTCTTCTGGCCCAGCAGGACGACGGCGTTGTCGATGGAAGCGATCTGGCGAGGGAGACCGTAGAAGGCGGAGTTGGCGACCTTCAGCACCCGGGCAGTGAGGGCCTGGTCGGACTTGAGGAGATCGGCGATCTCGGTGGCGGAGGTGTCGGGTCGGCTGCACTTCTGCAGGATTGCGGTGGCGGTGCTCGGCGGCGGCACCGCGTCGGGAGCATCCTCGAGAATCTTGTTTACTTCAAGATTGCCAGCCATCGGAACTCCGCTTCCTGGCAAGCTTGCCGGAATAGGTCGTGATCCGCCCCCGGGGGACCGACATCGTAGGCAGGTTGGCGGGCGATCTCAACCACTATCGGCTGCGGCTGCGGCCGGGACGGATTCGCCGCCGGCGTCGACGTTGGGACCCATGCGCCCGGTGGTTATGAGCAGGCTGACAAAGACGGAAATTGCGGCTACGACGGCCCCGGCGACGAACGGCAACGCGTGTCCGTAGGCCTGCCAGAGCAAGCCGCCGGTGACGGGAACGACGACGGCGGCGATGTGGTTCATGGTCTGCCCGGTGACCATGGTGGGGCGGAGGTCGGCGGGGCTGACCAGGATCTTCTCCACGTAGGTGCTGATGGCGATCGAGTTGTTGAAGAGGATGTTGTCGACGACGTAGAGGATGTAGAGAATCCAGGGGGTGTCGATGAAGGCATAGCCGAGGAAGACGAAGGTGAGCCCGCCGAATCCCCATGCGAGGACCGGCTTTTCGCCGTGGCGATCAATCCAGCGGCCGAAGGTGTAGGCCGAGATGATGCTGCCGATCTGGTTGACGAATGAGAGTATCGCGATCGTTTCGATGGAGGTGTCGTGGATGCGGACCAGCGCGAACAGGGCGAAGGTCATGAAGACGTGGCGGCGGGTGCCGCTGAGGAACTGGAGGACATAGAAGAGCGTGTACTTGCGGCGCAGGACGATGCGCTGGTCGTGCGACTCAAGCGGGGCGCGGATGCGGAAGATGACCAGTCCGCCGAAGGCGATAAGCATGCCGGAGACGACAAACAACGGGCGCATGCCGGTGGAGGTGGCAAAGAGGAAGACGATGCCGATACCGAGCAGGCCGGCGACGTTGCCGCTGGAACGCAGTAGGCCCAGGCGCCGGCCTTCCTGCCCCTTCGGGCCCAGGCGCAGCGCCAGCGAGAGGCTAACCGGCGCCCATGAGTGGAAGCCGATACTCCAGATGAGCGAGAACATGACCAGCCCGGTGACGTCGTCGAGGTGGAAGTAGTTGGTGACGCCGAAGGCCATGAGCAATAGGGCGATGCCGGCCAGGCGCGGCTCGAGCAGGAACATGGTGGCGGCGGCGATCAGCACGCTTAGCAGGCCGGGAATCTCGCGGATGGATTCCAGGATGCCCAGTTCGCGAGGGAGGATCTTGATTTCGTCGGCGGCGAAATTGGTGAACAGCACGTTGTACATGAAGAAGCCGAGGGAGAAGAAGGCGGAGCCTAGGAGGAGGATCTGGAAATCGCGGTTTTCACCGAGGAATCTAAGTCGGGCGAGCAAGAGCTAGTTGAGCCTTCTCAGGAGGGACGGGATTTCGCTGAAGTGCGGGCCGAGGGAAGTGTAGAGGCTGCGGTAGGTGGGGAGGAGGTGGGCATAGCGAGTGGCGTCGTTGGGGTCGGGTTCGACGTGGCTCTCGATGTCGACCAGTCGGGCGGCGTCGGCGAGTGAGTCGAACACACCGAGGGTCTTCATGGCCAGCATGGCGGCACCGAAGGCGGCGGCGTCGAAGTCGGCGGGCAGGGCCAACGGGCGGTTGAGGACGTCGGCGAGGATGTGAGTCCAGAGGGCGGACTTGCGGAAGCCGCCGGTGGTGCGAATTTCGGACGGCTCGCCGCAGATCTCGATGAGGGCGCCGACGACATCGGCGAAGTGCATGGTGATGCCTTCGATGGCGGCGCGGGCGATGTGGCGTTCGTCGTGGCCGACGGTCAGGCCGAAGAGGACGCCGCGGGCATCGACGTTCCAGTAGGGGGAGCGCTCGCCGGCCAGATAGGGCAGGACCAGCAACCCGTCGGCGCCGATGGCCGCCTCGCCCGCGGCCGCCATCAGCGCGGCGTAGCCGGCGTCGCCGTCTTCGCCGGGGAAGTGGCGGTCGCGGATCCAGCGCAACACGATGCCGGCGCTGCTGATGGAGACGCCGTTTACCCAGAGGCCGTCGGCGAGGTAATAGGACCAGGTCTTGCGTTCGGGATGGAGGACGGGCTCGGGGAGGATGGTGCGGCAGGCGGCGCTGGTGGCGATCATGGCGGTGTAGGAGCCGGGCTCGATGGAGCCGACGCCGATGTTGGAGAGCATGCCGTCGGCGGCGCCGGCGAGGAAGGGGGTGGTGGGATCGATGCCGATGGCGCGGGCGATCTCGGGTCGGAAATGGACGATGGTGTCGGGCTCGACGATGTCGCCGAGGGTGGCGGTGTCGAGGTCGAGGTAGTGGGCCCAGGCGTCGTTCCAGGCGGGCCCCTGGAGATTGAGCAGGCCGGAGCCAGAGCCGACCGAGCGGTCGAGGATCATCTCGCCGGAGAGCTGGTGCAGCAGGAAGGTCTTGGTGGGGACGAAGTGGGCGGCGTCGGCGTAGAGATCGGGGCGGGTGCGCTTGAGCCAGGCGATCTTGGGTCCGGTGTAGATGCCGTGGAACTGGGAGCCGGTGGCGCGGTAGACGGCGTCTTCGTCGAGGTCGCGGCGGGCGTCGAGGACGTCGGGAGCGCAGCGCAGGTCGGCCCAGGTGATGGCGTTCATGAGCGGCTCGCCGTGGCGATCGAGGGCGAGCATGGAGCCGACGATGGAACTGAGGCAGACGGCGGCGATGTGGTAGTCGCCGGCGGCGGCGAGGTTCCGGACGCATTCGCCGAGGACGCGGGTGCTGACTTCGACGTAGTCGGCGGGCCGCTGCTCGGCGGCGCCGGCGATGGGACTGAGCAGGGCGAGATCGCGGCGGGCCTCGGCCGCCAACTGCCCAGCGGCGGTATAGGCCACGGCTTTTACCCCGGTAGTGCCGACATCAAGTCCGATGTAGACCGGCTCAGCGGCCAGGACGGGTCTCTGGGTGGGGCGGTGGGGTGGGCGGATGGGTGGCTATGAGCGCATACGGCCTTTGCCCTTGCAACGCGGGCAGGAACCCTCGGCGATGTGCCAGCCGCCCTCCTGGGAAGGATCCGGCCAGCGCTCGCTGATCTGGCCGGATCCGTCACAACGGGTGCAGGTGGGGCCGCGCGGCGGCAGCATCCGGGGGACAAAGATGAGCCCTATGGCGACGATCACAATGATGATGACGAAGCTCGGGTCCATGCGCGATCCTTCCCCCTCGGGTGACCGGAAGCACCGGCCCCCCCCACTCGGAATGCGGCGCCGAGCGGGACTTGTTACCGGGATAGTTTCTCACAAGCTGGGTTTTTGTTTCGAGCGGCCGGGACGCCTACAATCCGTAGCTATGAGCGACGCCACCACGGACGGTTTTGTACACCTCCACGTTCACAGCGAATTCAGCCTGCTGGACGGGATGGGTAAGATACCGGCGCTGGTGGAACGGGCCCGCGAGTTGGCGATGCCGGCGCTCGGTTTGACGGACCACGGCGTGATGTTCGGGGCGATGGATTTCTACCTCGAAGCGCGCCGGCAGGGGATCAAGCCGATCGTGGGCTGCGAGTTCTATGTGGCGCCGCGGCGGATGACCGACAAGGAGGGCCGCAAGGACGGGGCGGCTTCGCACCTGACGCTGCTGGCGGCCAACGAGACGGGGTATCGCAACCTGATCGCGATGGCCTCGAAGGCACAACTGGAGGGCTTTTACTACCGACCGCGGATCGATCGCGAGCTGCTGGCGGAAAACGCGGAGGGACTGATCTGCCTTTCGGGCTGCCCGTCGAGCGAGATTTCACGGTTGGTGCGCGATATGAATCTGGACCAGGCGGTGGAACTGGCGGGCTGGTACCAGGATGTCTTCGGCAAGGACAACTTCTTTGTCGAGGTGCAGAACCATGGCATGGAGATGGAGAAGCAGCTGGGGGCCGGGCTGATTGAGGTGGCGGAGCGGGTCGGGGCGATGCTGGTGGGCACGAACGATGTGCACTACGTGAACGAGGCGGACAAGGACGTCCACGATGTGCTGCTGTGTGTGGGTACCAATAGCACGGTGGACCAGCCGGACCGGATGCGGATGCAGGGCGACTACCACCTGAAAACGGAGCAGGAGATGGCGGTGGCGCTAAAGGAATTCCCCGGCGCGCTAACCAACACCTTGGCGGTGGTGGAGCGGTGCGAACTGGAGCTGAACTTCGACCGGATTTCGCTGCCGCAGATGGAGATACCGTCGGGCGAGGATGAGAACAGCCACCTGCGCAAGATGGCGCTGGAGGGCCTGGACCGGCGCCTGCCGGGGGCGGATGCGAGCTACCGCGAGCGGGTGGATATGGAACTGGCGACCATCGAGAAGCTCGGCTTCGCGATGTATTTCCTGATTCATGCCGATGTGTTTCGGTTTTCGCGCTCTAAAGGCATGCTGGCCGGCCCGCGCGGGTCGGTGGGTGGCAGCCTGGTGGCCTTTTGCTTGTTTATCTCGGATATTGATCCGCTGCTGCGCGACATCTCCTTCGAGCGCTTCCTGAACGAAGGGCGCCAGGGACAGCCACCGGACATCGACATGGACTTTCCGGATGACGGCCGCGAGGAAGTCATCAATTATGTGGTGGAGAAGTACGGGCGTGACCGGGTGGCGCAAATCGCAACGTTTGGCACGATGGCGGCGCGCGGGGCGATTCGCGATGTGGGGCGGGCGATGGGGATGTCGTACGGCGAGGTAGACAAGATCGCCAAGGCGATTCCGTTCAGCGGAGTGGAACCGTGGGGTATCACGAGAGCGCTGAAGAAGGTGCCGCAACTGAAGGAAATGTATGCGCGGGAGCCGGCGGTGCAGCGGCTGCTGGACACGGCGAAACAACTGGAGGGGGTGTCCCGGAACGCCTCGGTGCACGCCGCCGGGGTGGTGGTGTCGAATCTGCCGCTGGTGGAGCATGTGCCGCTGATGCGATCGGGGTCGAGTGGAGACCCGGTGGCGCAGTACACGTTCGGGACGCTGGAGCGAATCGGATTCCTGAAGATGGACTTCTTGGGACTTGCGACGTTCCGCACGATCGATACGACGCTAAAGTTCGTGCAACAGACGCGCGGTGAGACCCTGGTGATCCAGGATGTGCCGTTTGACGATGTGAAGACGTTTGACCTGCTGGCGCGCGGGGAGACGGTGGGGCTGTTCCAGCTGGAGGGGGCGGCGATGACGCGGCACCTGACGCACCTGAAGCCGACGAGCGTGGCGGACCTGGCGGTGATGGTGGCGCTGTACCGGCCGGGGCCGATGGCGAATATCGACGAGTACGTGCGGATGAAGGACCTGCCGGACGAGGTGACCTACCTGCACCCGGCGCTGGAACCGATTCTGAAGGAAACCTACGGGGTGATGGTGTACCAGGACCAGGTGCTGTTGGCGGCGCGCGACCTGGCCGGCTACACCTGGCCGGAGATCGATGTGATGCGGAAGGCGATGGGCAAGAAGATCGCGGCGGAACTACGGATCCAGCGGGACAAATTTATCGACGGGGCGGTGGCGAACGACGTGGAGCGACGCACGGCGGAGGAGATCTATTCGCTGATTGAGCCCTTCGGCGGCTATGGCTTCAACAAGGCGCACGCCTTCTTCTACGGGACGATCGCGTACTGGACGGCTTACCTGAAGGCGAACTTCCCGGTGGAGTTCATGGCGTCGGTGCTGATTACCAACAGCGGGGACTCGGGCAAGATCGCGGCGGCGTTCGCGGAGTGCGACGGCAAGGGGATCGAGATCGTGGCACCGTCGATCTCGCGCAGTGAGGCGGAGTTTAGGATCGATGGCAACCAGATCGTCTGGGGATTGGCAGCGGTGAAGAATGTGGGCAAGACGGCGATGGAGAGCATCGTGGCGACGCGCGAGCAGGAGCCGTTTACGTCGCTGGAGAATTTCTGTCAGAGCGTCGAGGGGAAGGTGCTGAATCGACGCATGGTGGAGAGCCTGGTAAAGGTGGGGGCGTTGGACGAGATGGGCGAGCGCAACGCGCTGCTGGAGGCGCTGGGGCCGGCGGTGGAGCGGGCGCAGAAGCTGCAACGCGATGGGCTGGCCGGGCACGCGACGCTGTTCGATGCGCTGGATGATGTGGTGGGGCCTTCGATGGAGGCCGAACTGCCGGACGTGCCGCCGGCAAGCGACGACGAGAAGTCGGCGTGGGAAGTGGAGTTGCTGGGGGTGAAATTCTCGCCGGATGACTTTGACCGGGTGTGGCCGCGGCTGAAGGCGACGCTGAGCATGGCGCCGGCGGAGATCGGTGAGGAACACAACGATCAGTACGTGGACACCGGCGGGCAGATCAAGCAGTTTCGCAGTTTCCCGACGCGACGCGGCGCCGAGATGGCGGCGTTTGTACTGCACACGCCGGAGGGCGACGTGGAGGTGACGGTGTTGCCGGGAGCGTATGACGCGCATCGGGAAAAACTGGTGGAGGATCAGGTGGTGGCGCTGCGGGTGAAGGCGGAGGTGGATGATCTGACGGTGCGGCTGCTGGTGGACCGGCAGAGTTCGATGCAGTGGTTTGCCGATCCGGCGGACTACCCGGAGATGGGGACGCCGGCGGTGGCGGAGGTCGCGCGGGTGGTGGGGTCGGATGGCCGGGTGGAACCGACGGTGAGTGCGAACGGGGCCGGCGAGGGGGCGGCGGAAGCGACGGTCGCGGAGTCGGAGGGCGTGGACGCGCCGGTCGAGATGACGGTTTCTGAAGAGGAAGTCGTGGAAGGGCCGGACGAAGCGGTGGTTGAAGAGGAGAAGGTCGCGGACGCGCCGGTTGAGATGGCGGCTGCTGAAGAGGAAGTCGTGGATGCGTCGCCGGCTGAAATGGTGGCCGCTCGGGCGGAAGTCGCGGACGCGACCGCCAACGGAGCTCCGCCGGAGGCCGCGAAGACGGTGCGGGTGGTGATGCGCCGATCGGGTAACTTCGGTCGCGACCAAGGATACCTGGACCATTTCAACCGGGTGGCGCTGGAACATGCTGGCGGGGCGGAAATCTTCTTGCTGATCGCCGATGACGAGGACGCGGTGGAGCTACGCTGGAAATTGCGGGTGGCGCCGGATGCAACCTTGGTGGCCGCGATCGAGGCGCTGGATGGCTCGGAGCGGGTCGAGGTGCTCAAGGCCGGCGAGGGTGGTCGCGTGCGATGAAACACGAACTGAAAGCCGGAGGTTTGCCGGAATGAAGCTGGGCTACATCGGGATGGGGACCATGGGCCTGCCGATGGCGGCGAATCTGCTGGCGGCCGGCCACGAGTTGACGGTTTACAACCGGACGAGCGCGCGGGCCGACGCGTTGGTGGCGAAGGGCGCGACACGGGCGGAGTCGGCGGCGGAACTGACGGCGGCGGTGGAAGTGACGATGCTTTGCCTGGCGACGCCACCGATTTGTGAAGAGGTGCTGCTGGGGCCGGACGGGGTGATCGCGGCAATGCCGGCCGGGACCCTACTGATCGACTTCAGCAGTAATGGCCCGGACACTGCGGGACGCTGTGATGAAGCCGCGGCGGCGGGTGGGGTGGGCTTCCTGGACGCGCCGGTGAGCGGCGGGCCGGGAGGAGCGGAGGCGGGGACGCTGGCGATCATGGTGGGGGGGCGGGACGACGATTTTGCACGGGCCGCGCCGTTGCTGGACATCATGGGCGGGGCGGTGCATCACATGGGCGGGGTGGGCGCTGGCAGCGTGGCCAAGATCGCTAACCAGCTGATCGTCGGGACGAGCCTGGCGGTGCTGGGGGAAGCGTTTGTGATGGCGGCAAAGTACGGCCTGGACGTGCGGCAACTCTACGAGGTGCTGATGGCGTCATCGTCGGGCAGCAAGGCGATGGAACGCAATGTGGGCGGGAAGGTTTTGCAGCGGGACTTCTCGCCGGACTTCAGCGTGGACCTGCTGTCGAAGGACCTGGGCCTGGCGATGAACTTGGCGCGGCAGACGGGCACTCGCTCGGCCGCCGGGGCGATGGCCGACATGCTGCTGCGCGAGGCGCGGGCGCTGGGGCACGGTGGTGAAGACATCGCGGCGGCGGTGCAGGTGCTGGAAGACCTGGCCGGCACGCGGGTCGAGTCGCGAGGCGAGTCCGGCTGATCTTCTCTTGGTGATTGTCCGGCGTCAACCCGAGGTCACGCGATGATCCGCCGTTTCTTGGTGCGCTGGGTGTCGAATTTCGTGGCGGTGATGCTGGCAGGCTACATGTTCGAGGACCAGATTCAGCTGCAGGAGCGGGGCAGCGACGCCTACTGGATGACGCTGGCGGCCTTCGCGGCGGTGCTGGCAGTGCTGCAACTGTACGTGCGACCGATCGTCTACGCGGTGATGGGGCCGATTACCTGTCTGGTGATGGTGGTGACGCTGGGCCTGGCGCACTTCTTGACGGGAGCGGTGCTGTTCTGGCTGGCCGGGTCGTTCGTGGACGGGATCGCGGTGGAGAATTTCCTGTACGCGATGGCGGGGGCGGCGGTGGTGGCGGTGGTCGGAATGGCGGGCTCGATCTTTCTGGGCAGCAAGGTCCATTGAACGGTATGGACCGGGATCGCGAAGACCCGGGGTCGCCGGCAGGCGGCGCCGGGCGCAGCGCGCTGGTCGAGTCGGCGTATGCGCACCTGCGGGTGCTGGGGGAGACGTTGGAAATCGCGGAACTGGCGGCGAAGGCCTATCGCACGGCTTCTACGCTGCCGGCGGCGCTGCTGGATGAATTGGCCGGCCGATTGGCCACCGACGCCCGCTTTCACGGTGAGAACGGGAACTGGGGGCTGGTGGAATGGTATCTGCGGGTGCGGCCCTTTGATGAAGTGGAGTTTGTGGCCTTTGACGTGGAGACGAACGGCGGGCGCTCGGGCCGCCACCGGATAATCGAGCTGGGGGCGGTGCGATTTCAGGGCGAGCGCGAGGTGGGGCGTTTTCAGTCGATGGTGGCGCTGGACCGGCCGGTGCCGAAGTTTGTGACCGAGTTGACCGGAATCGAATCGGAGATGCTCGAAGGGGCGCCGCCGGTGGACGTGGTGCTGAGTGATTTCGCCGAATTCAGTACCGGCGCGATCCTGGTGGCGCACAACCTGGCGGCGGACCTAGCGTACCTGAACCACGAGGCGGTCTGGGCCGGATTGCCGTATTTCCCGGGCGAGGGTCTGGACACCATGGAACTGCACGCGGCGCTGCTGCCGGAGGTGGGCCAGGTGAGCCTGACCAGCGCGCTGGCCCATTTCGACGAGTCGGAACCAGGCGCCCACCGGGCATTGGCGGACGCGAACTCGGTGCGCAAGTTGCTGGGTCATTTCTTGAAGATGGCCGCCGAAAAAGGGGCGGCGACGGTGGCGGAGGTCTACGAGCTGGGCCGCGACGAGGACGGTAAGGCGCCGCTGGTGCGGCGTCGCCGGGAGCTGGCGCGGTGGGCGTCGCTGAACATGCCGGCGCTGCCCGGGGTGTATGTGTTCCGGGACCGCAAGGGGAACGGGCTGTACGTGGGGAAATCAAATTCGTTGCAGCGAAGGGTACGCAGTCATTTCACCGGCGGCCGGGGCTATTCGCTGAAATGGGACGGGTTGCTGGAGGCGACGGCCTATATCGACCACGAGGTGGCTGGTTCAGACCT
This sequence comes from uncultured Chloroflexota bacterium, assembly GCA_964631365.1. Taxonomy (GTDB): domain Bacteria; phylum Chloroflexota; class UBA11872; order UBA11872; family VXNJ01; genus JASLPR01. The sequence goes on from CAZVZW010000010.1 coordinate 19,069, forward strand.
GGCGGCGCTACTGCGCGAGGATGATCTGATCGGCGAATTGCGGCCGCCCTACAACGTGCAACTGGCGCGCCGGGCGGCGGCGCGGATCGTGCGCCTGGGTCCGGCCGATGACCCGGTGGTGGGGTGCGTGCGGCGGACGGCCGACGACGGGGCGACCTACATCGGCCCCTACCGCAGCGCAAATCATGCGCGGGTGCTGGTGGCGGGAGTGCGGCGGGCCTTCGGACTGCCTTCACGGCGGGATCGCTTTGCGATGAAGTCGGACCTGCCACGTCAGGCGGCGGCGATCTATCTGGCGCACGGCAAGGCGACGGCGCTGGAGTTTCTGGACCGTGAGGCGGGCCGCGATGGGGATGAGGTGGTGGTGATGGCGCGGCGGCTGCGCCGGCTGCGGCTGGATCACCGGCCGGTGCCGGGCGGGCTGGCCGGGGCAAGGATTATGGCGGTGCACCACGGGGCGCAGCCGGGCGAGGTGGAGTTTCGGCTGATCGTGAACGCGATGATTCAGCGGGAGGTTGGGTTGCACCTGCCGACGCGCGGCGAGGTGCGGGATGTACTGGCGGCCTTCCGCGAGATGCGACCGGAATTGCCGAGGGATCGCAACGAAAGCCGCGAGAATCTGCTGCTGGCCTGGACCCATCAGCGCTATGGCAATGACGCGATCGCGGTGCTGGATGGTGAGGGCGAGGACGGGCGGGTGTTCAGCAGGGTTTGGCGGAGGGTGCGGGCGCTGACCCGGAACTAGCGGCGGCGGAAGGTGTGGGCGAAGCTGGCGGCGATGAAGCTCTCGGCCGGGTGATCGACTTCTTCTTCGAGCGGCAACTGGCGGCGGCGGGCGGTGGAGCGGTAGCCGTCGCGGCATTTGTTGGTGACGATGCGGTAGAGCTAGGACCGGAAGTTGCCGCCCTGAAGGTGCGGGATGGCGTGGAGGGCGGCGATGAAGGTCTCCTGGGCGGCGTCATCGGCGGCGTCGAAGTTGCCGGTGAAGCGGAGGCAGAGGTTGAAGACGCCGTGCTGATGGCGGTCGCCAGAAACGGCGGCGCGGACATTGCGGTCTTCGTCGGATAGCGGTTGGGAGATGGAGGCCGCTAGTCGCCGCCGAGGACCTGCCGCAGGGCGGCGGCCTTGTGTTCGGTTTCGGCGTATTCGTCGGCGGGATCGGAGTCGGCGACGATGGCGCCGCCGACGTGGAAGTGGAAGCGGTCGCCCGCGGTGTAGATGGTGCGGATGGCGATACTGCTGCTGAGGTGACCGTCGAAACCGATGGCCGCGATGGCCCCGCAGTAACCACCGCGCGGGACGGGTTCCAGCGCGGCGATGATCTCCATGGCGCGGATCTTGGGTGCGCCGGTGACCGAGCCACCCGGGAAACAGGCGGCGAGTACTTTGGCGGGAGTCGCTCCGGGGCGGGGTGTGGCGACGATGCGCGACTCGAGGTGGTGGACGGTCGGGAGCGTGCGCAGGCCGACGAGTTCGGGTACCCGGACGGAGCCGGTGGCGGCGATGCGGCCGAGGTCATTACGGAGGACGTCGACAATCATGACGTTTTCGGCACGGTCTTTGGGGCTGGCGCGCAACGCGGCGGCGAGCTGGCGGTCCTGGAGGGGATCGGCGCCGCGCGGGCGGGTGCCTTTGATGGGGCGGGTTTCGATGTGGTGGAGATCGCCGTGCAGGAAGGTCTCCGGTGAGATGGAGATGGTTGCCCGCCGGCCGTCGCGCAAGAAGGCGGCCATTGGGGCGGGGTAGCGATCCTGCAACCGGCAGTAGACCTGGGTGGCGGGCAGCGGGAGCCGGCCGTGGAGCCGGCGCGAAAGGTTGACCTGGTAGATGTCGCCGGCGGCGATGTAGTCGAGGGCGCGCTCGACCATGGCGGCGTAACTAGCGGCGTCGATGTCGGAGTGGATAGGGGCGGGGGCGGAGGTGGCGGGAGGGTCGGTCGGGATGGTGGTTTCGAAGAGCGCCTGGCGATCGGCGGGGGTGTGGCCGGGCCGGAGGTCCAATCCGCGGCAGATCAACCAGTTGCGCCCGGCGGAGTTGTCGCGGGCGACTACCCAGTCGTAGAGATGGAAATGGGCGAGGTCGGCCCCGACGGGGACCCGGGCGCCGCGTACGCGGTCGAGTGCATAGCCGGCTTCGTAGTTGATCTGCCCGATGGCGCCACCCTGGAAGGGGGGGAGGTCGGGGAGGGGCTCGGTTTGGTAGGGCGCGAGCCATGCGGAGAGCGCCGCGAGCCCGGACGGCGCGAGGGGACCGGCGAGGGTGGATTCGGCACCGCCGGCGCGCCAACGGAAGCGGTCAAAGGGATCGGCGGTGAGATAGCTGAAGCTGGTTTGATCGCCTTCGAGCAGCGCGAGCCCGGGCAGATGTGCGAGGGCGGGGGCCAGCCGACGCAGCGGGGCGTCGCTGGCAAGCTCGTGGACAGTGGTGGTGGTAGGGGCAACTGCGGTCAGCATGGCACCATGTTAAGCCCGCCGGACCCGGAGGCGACGATCGGAATCGAACCGATGATAAGGGTTTTGCAGACCCCTGCCTTACCACTTGGCTACGTCGCCGCAAAGGACGCCAGTAGCCGTCCTGTTGCCCTGGATGTTACTGCACCCCGGGCAGGGTCGGTAGGATGACCGACGGAGAAAAGCGGTCGGCGGGGATCGACTGAGAATGGAGCTGCATTGATGGAAATGCTCGAGCGATACCGCGGCGCGATACTGGGGATGGCGCTGGGCGACGCGCTGGGGATGCCGGTGGAGTTTCCGGATCCGAATCCGACGGAGCCGGTGCGGGAGATCCTGCCGGCGCCGCACCGGGGGGTGGCGGCGGGGACGTGGACGGACGACACGTCGATGGCGCTGTGCTTGGCGGAAAGCCTGATCGAGCACGGAAGGATGGACGCGGAGGATCAGCTGCAACGCTACCAGCGCTGGTATCGCGAGGGGCACCTGAGCGCCGAGGATGATTGCTTTGGGTGCGGGCCGACGGTGCGGGCGGAATTGGAACGATTCGAAGGTGGCGTGGTGGCGGAGCTGATCGGGGACCCGGAGGCAACCACCAACGGCGCGCTGATGCGGGTGGCGCCGGCGCCACTGGCGTTTCGACGCGACCGCGACGGTGCGATCACGGCGGCCGGCGAGAGCTCGCGGACGACCCACCGGGCGGCGGACTCGGTGGATGCCTGCCGCTACTACGCGGGACTGATGGTGGGGGTGCTGAACGGAGTGGCGAAACGGGAGCTGCTGGCACCCGGGTATCCGACCGACGGACCCTGGGAAACCGAGCCACTGGCGCCGCGGGTGCGGGCGGTGGCGGATGGGTCGTTTCGGGAGAACGAGCCGCCCGAAATCAGCGGTGACAACGACGTGGTGAAGACGCTGGAGGCGGCCCTGTGGGCCTTCAATCGCACGGACGAGTTTGAGAACGGCTGCGTGCAAGCGGTGGCCCTGTGGCTGGACGCGGACACCACCGGGGCGGTATATGGCGCGCTGGCCGGGGCCCACTATGGCGAGGCGGCGCTGCCGGAGCGCTGGCTGGTGAAACTGCGATATCGGGACCTGCTGATTGATTTCGCGGAGGGACTCTATCGGCTGTCCGAACGGCTACCCGGATAGGGCGAAGACGGGCCGCGGGCGGGGTATCATCAGATATCGCAATGACGGTCGATTACCCCGAGGTGGACGAGTGATCCGAGTCGAACGTAAGATCGCGACGCGGGCGGCGGCGGCGCTGATGGCGTTGTTGCTGGCGGCGCTGTTGGCGGGCTGCGGGGATGTGGTGGGGGCGGCGGAACCGGCGGCCGAGGAGCCGGCATCGGTGACAGTGGAAGAGCCGGCGGCTATTTCGATCGATCTCGGCGATATCCCGGCCGGTGGTATGGACGAGTACCCCACGACGGCGGAAGAGTGCATCTGCGGAGATGAGGCGCTGGAGCTGCTAGAGAAATTGAACGAGGAACGGGCGGCAAAGGCGGCGGTGGAGGATTAGGCACAGCGGCCCGACTCGCAGGAAGAGGCGTCATGGTCGGGGCGAAGAAGCTGGATCCCTACCGGGACAACAAGCAGGAGTACGGCGCGGGTAAGAAGCCGCGCTTGGTGGATGTGGGGACGGGGCGATACCTGGTGTCCCCGGGGAACGGAGCGCCGGGTAGGGAGGCGTATATGGAGCGGACGCCGCCGCTGTACGGGATGGCCTACACACTGAAGTTCGCCAGCAAGTTCGCCGGCCGCGACTACACGGTGGGCAAGCCGGAGGGAATCTGGTGGGCCGAGGGCCGTGAGATGCAGGTGATGGCGGACATCGATCCTGGCGACCTGCAATGGAAGCTGCTGATGCGGGTGCCGGACTTCATCGGTGAAGACGAGCTGGCGGCGGCGCGCCGGCAGCTATACGAAAAGGGCAAGAGTGCGGGAACATAGCAGATCGGATTGGAGGAGATGGCCGAGGGAAGGTGCGTGCAGGCGTTGCACGTGGGGCCGTATGACGGGGAGGACGCGACGGCGCACGGCCTGCGATTCAATGGGCGGCACCACGAGATCTACCTGTCGTACCCGAACCGAACCGCGACGGTGAAGCTGCGGAATCCGGTCGGCGACGAGTACTGTCATTGGCAGATCTTTTCCTGATTGAATCTCCCCGAAAGCGAGTATTGGAGGGGGTCGGTCGGAGGGCTATGAATCGGGCAACAAATGCAGCGAATAACGGCGCGATTTGGGGTCGGCCGGGAGCCCCCGGGCGCCGATGGCCGGCCGGCTAAACGCGACGGGTGGTGAAGTAGTCGATCAGGGCGGCGAATTCGGGGCGATCGGGTAGCGGTGGCGGTAGGGCGCTGAGGGCCGTCCGGGCGCGGGCCGTGTGTTCGTCGGCGAGGCCGCGGACCTGCTCGCGGACACCGAACCGCTCCATCAAATCAAGGACGGACTCGATCTGGTGGTCGGCGGGTTCGTTGGCGGCGAACAACTCGGCCAGGCGGGCGCGCCCGGGTGCGTCGGCGGCGCGCCGCAGAGTGAGTACCGGAAGGGTCTTCTTCTTGCGGCGGAGGTCCTGGCCGACGGGCTTGCCGGTGATTGTCG
>CAZVZW010000011.1:0-236 GCA_964631365.1 uncultured Chloroflexota bacterium
ACATCTGTTCGCTGACCGCCTTCGGTTTCACCGCCCTTTCGCACGCGGTGCATCGGCCTCACACGAGACCCGATGTACGGGCGTTGTGTGGGCCAGCCATCAGTCCCAGACGAAAGCGGCAGTGCCGCCTAGTCGCCAGCGTCCAACTCAACCCTGAGGAACCCCCCCCCCCCCCCCCGGTCCCCCCCCCCCCCCGGCCCCCCCAACCCCCCCCCCCCCCGGAAAAACACCCCCAG
>CAZVZW010000011.1:246-14283 GCA_964631365.1 uncultured Chloroflexota bacterium
ACCCGCCCACCGCCCCCGGGTCCGCCCGACCGCGCGTCGCCTTCATCACCTGCCCCACCAGGAAATCCACCGCCTGCTGCTTACCGGCGTTGAAGTCCGCCACCGCCTGCGGGTTATCGGCAATCGCGGTCCGCAGGATCTCCAGCAGTTCGTCCTCATCCGAAATCTGCTCGCCGGTCTCCGCCGCGATCTCCGCCGCCCCCCGCCCACCGGCGACCATCTGCTTGAAAATCTCCGCCCCCATTTTGCGATTCACCTTGCCGGCGTCCTCCAGTTCTAGCAATTCCACTAGGCCTTCCGGAGACACCAGCGAGTCGGCCACCGTCCCGTTAACGTCGCGCAGTTCCCGCACCAGGTCGTTCAGCACCCGATTCGCCAGCCGCTGGCGGTCTTCGTACGATTCGGCCGCCTGCTCAAAGAAGAGCAGCAACTCGCGGTCGTTGATGAATTGCGCCGCGTCGTCCGGGCGCAGGCCCACTTCGTCCTCCAGTCGGGCGCGCACCTGCTCCGGCAGTTGCGGCATGTCGGCCCGGATGCGCTCCACCCACTCGCGATCCACCGTCAGCGGCGGCAGGTCCGGCTCCGGGAAATAGCGGTAGTCGTGCGAATACTCCTTGGTGCGCTGCGAGACCGTCCGCCCGGTCGCCTCCACCCAGCCGCGGGTCTGCTGCACCGGCATCTCGTCATGCTCGTCCCAGTACTCGCGCAGTCGCACTTCCTCGAAGGCCAGCGCTCGCTGCACCGCCCGGAAGGAGTTCATGTTCTTGATCTCGACCTTTATGTCGCCCATCGGCGTACCTTCCGGCCACAGCGAGATGTTGGCGTCGCAGCGGAACTGCCCGTGCTGCATGCTCGCCTCGGAGACCCCCAGGTAGAGCAGGATGTTGCGCAGCGCCACCAGGTAGGCGCGCGCCTCGTCCGGCGAGGTCATGTCAGGCTCGCTGACGATCTCCATCAGCGGTGTCCCGGAGCGATTCACATCGATCAGGCTCACCTCGTCGCCGGCCTCACCGGTGGCGTGGATCATCTTGGCGGTGTCCTCTTCCAGGTGCACGCGTGTGATCCCGATCTCGCGCGCCTTCCCGTCGACCTCCACATCCAGCGAGCCCCCGACGCAGAGCGGCATGTCGTACTGCGAGATCTGGTACCACTTCATCAGGTCCGGATAGGGGTAGTTCTTGCGGTCGAACTTGGCTAAGCCGGGAATCTCGCAGCCCAGCGCCAGACCGGTGAGGATGGTCTTTTCGACCGCCATCCGGTTCATCACCGGCAACACCCCGGGCATCCCCAGGCACACCGGGCAAACGTGAGTATTGGCCGCGGCGGTCGCGTACTCGGATGAGCAGCCGCAGAACATCTTGCTGGCGGTACTCAACTGGGCATGTACTTCAAGCCCGATGATTGTTCTGTATTTCGCGCCGGCCTGTGTATTCATCGCTAAACCACCTTCGCCGGGGCGTCGGCCATCACGTCCAACTCACGCTCCAGCGCGAAGGCCGCCCTGAGCAAGCGCGCCTCCTCCATCGCCGGTACCATCAGCTGCACCCCCACCGGCATTCCATCGGAGAAGCCGCCGGGGATCGAGATGCCCGGCAGCCCGGCCATGTTCGCCGGAATCGTCATCACGTCCGAGAGGTACATCGCCAGCGGGTCCTGGGTCTTGGAGCCCAGCTCAAACGCCACCGTCGGGCTGGTCGGCGTCACCAGCACGTCCACGTCGGCGAACGCCGCGTCGAAATCGCGCTTGATCAGCGTGCGCACCTGCTGCGCCTTCTTGTAGTAGGCATCGTAGTAGCCGCTAGACAGCGCGTAGGTGCCCAGCATGATCCGCCGCTTCACCTCGTCGCCGAACCCGGTCCCGCGGCTGTTCATCATCAGTTCGTCCACGTCCCTCGCGTCGAGGTCGGCGTAGCCATATTTCACGCCGTTGTAGCGGGCCAGGTTCGCGCTGGCCTCCGCCGGGGCGATGATGTAGTAGGTCGTCAGAGCGTAGGACGTGTGCGGCAGCGAGACCTCCACGATCTCCGCGCCGAGGCCGGCCAGCCGTTCGATGGCCGCCCGCACTACCCGTTCCACCCCTGGCTCCATCCCCTCCACGAAGTACTCCGCCGGCACCCCGAACCTCATCCCCTTTACGCCTGCGTCCAGCCCCTCCGAGAAGTCCGGCGGCGTTGCGTTGATCGAGGTCGAGTCCTTCGGGTCATGCCCGGCGATTGCCTGCAACATCAGCGCCGCGTCCTCTACATCCTTGGCCAGCGGGCCGATCTGGTCCAGCGACGACGCGAACGCCACCAATCCGTAGCGCGACACCCGACCGTAGGTCGGCTTCAGGCCCACGATCCCGCAGAACGACGCCGGCTGCCGGATCGAGCCGCCAGTGTCGCTGCCCAGCGCCACCAGGCACTCGTCGGCGGCCACCGCCGCCGCCGAACCGCCGCTGGAGCCGCCGGGCACCCGGTCCAACCGCCACGGATTGTGCACCGGGTAGAACGCCGAGTTCTCGTTGGACGAGCCCATCGCGAATTCGTCCATGTTGGTCTTGCCGATCACCACCGCCCCGGCACCCTGCAGTTTCGTAACGACCGTCGCGTCGTGGGGCGGCACGAAGTCTTCCAGAATCCGGCTGGCGCAGGTGGTCCGCACCCCCGCCGTCGACAGCACGTCCTTGAGCGCGATCGGGATGCCGCACAAGGGCGGCGCGTTGCCTTCGGCCAGCCGCCGATCCGCCGCCGCCGCCTGCCCCAGCGCCTCCTCGCCCATCAGCGTCAGGTAGGCGCCCATATCGGCCTCCACGGCGGCCACCCGTTCCAGCACCGCCGAGGTCAGCTCCACCGAAGTGATTTCACCGGACCGCAGGGCCACCGCCGCCGCATGCCCAGTCGTGTTCCACGTGGCCACTAGTCGCCCTGGTCTTCCGGCAGCACCGCTGGTACCGCCAGATGGCCGGCCTCTTGCCGCGGCGCGTTGGCCAGCACGTCCTCAACGGACAGCGACGGCTCGACTACGTCCTCACGCATCACATTGGGCAGCGAAATCACCTGCGCCGTCGGTTCCACGTCGCTGGTGTCTAGGCCCTCGAGTTCTTCGAAATGGGCCAGGATCTGCGCCAAGCTTTCGGTCATAGCCTCCCTCTCGGCCGCGCTCAGCGCCAATCGCGCCAGCGTCGCAACATGTTCCACCTGTTTCGGATCCAGCATCGCGCGCTCCTGGCATCGCCCGACCGGGTCCCGGCGGGCGGCAGCGGATTATATATAGAATCCGCCCTGTCCGACCTGCCCTGACTGGAGACCAGTTGCCCCTTCTAGTAGCCGCGCTCAGCGCCACGATGGCCCTGTCGATCCTCGGCGACTCCATGCTCTACGCCGTCCTGCCAGCCCACGCCGCCTCGTTGGGCATCCCCGTCGCCGGCGTCGGGGTCATCCTCTCGGTCAACCGCTGGATTCGCCTGGCCTCCAACTTCGGCGCCGCCGAGGCCTTCAGGCGCGTCGGTTCGCGCCGCGGGCTGATCATCGGCTCACTGCTGGCCACCGCTTCGACGCTCAGCTACGGGCTATTTCCCTATCTGGGTGGGCTGATCCCGGCCCGGATCGCCTGGGGGACCAGCTTCTCGCTGCTGCGCCTGGGCGCCTACGCCGGGATCATCCAGGAAGGCCACGACACAAGCCGCGGCCGCCTTATGGGACTGCACCAGGCGATCTCCCGCACCGGCAGCCTGGTCGCCGTCTTGCTGGGTGGTTTCCTGGTCGTCGCGATCGGTTTCCGCGCCACCGCCATCGCCTTCGGTCTTGTCGGCTTCCTGGGACTGGGGCTGGTCCTCGCGTTCGCCGGCCGCCTCCGCCTCGACTCGGCCCCACCACCCGACCGCCCCATCGCCCGGCCGTACATCGACCTGGCCTGGACGCCGGTCAACCGACTCAACCTGGCCGTCCTAATCGCCGCATTCATTAGCCCCGGGGCCGGCGTGGCAACCATCGGCCTCTTGCTCTACCGGCGCTACGGCGACGCCCTCGAACTCGGCGGCTTCAGCATCGGTATCGCCGCCGTCGCCGGCGTGTTCGTGGCTACCAAGTTCGCCGCCGACATCCTAATCTCACCCATCTTCGGGGACATCTCCGACCGCCTCGGCCGCCGGCCCGTCACCGCCCTGGCCGTCGCCCTCACCGTCACCGGCCTGCTGCTGCTCGCCTTCCCTTTCCCCATCCCGATACTGGCCCTCGGGGCGGTCCTTATCTATATCGCCGCCGCCGGTCTCTACATCGTTCTCGAAACCTGGGCCACCGACCTGGCCGGGTCCGGCGACTGGCGCCTACTGATGAGCACCTTCGCCACCGCTCGCGACGTCGGCAGCGCCCTGGCGCCGCTACTCGCCTTCGCGCTGGCGGCCGTTATCGGCCTGGCCTGGGTCTACGCCGGCTGCGCGGTGCTAGCCCTGGCGATCTTGCTCATCTTGCCGCGCCCGCCTGCGCCGGAATCCTCGAAAGCCTAGAATCCCGAACTGCGTCGCTCATCAACCGCGGAGAAGCACCATGGCCGACCTTTCGATCTACGCCGGATTCCATCCCGCCACCATCAAGCAGGGGCTCAGCTTCGAGGAACGCAGCCACATCACTCACGACGCCGGCTTCAAGCACTCGGCCTTCGACATCACCGGCGCCATCGACTACGACGACAGCCACGGGCCCGGCGGCGCCGCCGACCTGCTCCGCGAACTCGACATCACTCCCGACGGCTGGGGCGGCTCCCCATTCATCACCCAGTCCGCCGAGGACTTCGCCGCCGGCCTGCCGGCCTACGAAGATCTCTGCGCCTACGCCGACAGATTCGGCCACGGCAACGTCAGTGGCATCATGGTCTTCATGCCCAACCGCTGGCCGATTGCCGAAGACGAAGCCTTCTCGCTGGCGGTCACCAACTTCACCGCCCTGGCCGCCGTCTCCGCCAACCACGGCATCAACATCGCCATCGAGTTCTGCGGGCCCAACCTGATGGCTGACCAGCCGTTCCCGTTCATCACCGGCGTCGAGGGCGCCATGCGCATCGTCGACGCCGTCGGCAAGGACAATCTCGGCGTCCTGGTTGATAGCTATCACCTGTACTGCGCCGGCGAAGAACCCGAGGTCATCGACCGCCTGGCCCACGGCAAGGTCTACGCCGCCCACATCAACGACTCGCCGCCCGGCGACCACAGCAACTTCACCGACGCCGAGCGCGTCATGCCCGGCGACGGCATCCTGCCGCTGGTGGACTTTGTGAAGGGAATCGCCGCCGCCGGCTATTCGGGCATCCTGCCCTGCGAGCTTTTCAATCCGAAGATCCGCCTGGGCGACCCGGTCGATGTGGCCCGCGAGTCCCGTGAGAAGTCCGATGCCGTCATCAGCGCGGCCCTCGGCTAGGTCGCTCCGCGACTGTTGCGTGGTAGACCGACCAACGTGCAGGTTGGGATCCCCTTCACCGGTTCCCGACCCGCATCCGCAGCTAGAGCAAAACGGCCTGTAGTCGCGCCCGCTAGGCGGGGAGATCGCCCCCTACGTCGGCCGCCGCGTCGTCGTCGATCTCTTCGTGCACCTCGTCGCACAGATCCGCCTCCATGTCGGCGCGACCCGATCCCGGGCCCGCCACCGGGCCCGTGTCTCCCGGCCCGGACCCGGAGACTTCGGTAAGTACATCTAAGAAACCTAGGTCCTCGTCGCCTTCACCGGCGGCTTCCGCCGAATCGGCGGTGGCGATGACCTCCACGGTCCCCGATCCTTCCACACCGGGAGTCGACTGGCTGTCCGAACCCGATTCATTTTCGGTCACTGCCAGAGTCTCGATCAACGAATACCCCACCCGCTCCGTGTGGAATTCCACCGCGGCATCCACATCACTCACCAGGTACCTGAGCGTCGCCATTCCACTCTGCTCCTCACCTGCTTCTCTAAAATCCCGCCGCCGGGACCCCACAAAATATAGGTCCTTCACCGACACGGTCCAACCGTAGTTCGTGGCCCATCTGGTTTCCAGAAAAGCAGCCCGTCGCCCGGCCCGCGGGCAGACCGGGATCAACTGGATCGGTAGAACTCCGGCTTGTCGGGCATATCGACTTCAACCCTTCCGGCCCCACTTAGAGACTCGACGCAGGCGGTCGAGACCATCGTCGCCGCCAGGCCGTCCCAGGCGGTCGGTTCGATCGCCACCCCGGCCGCCACCCCATCCACCCATTCCTGCAACTCGCGGTCGTAGGCCAGCGCGAAGCGCTCCAGGAAGCCTGGCGAGATCAGCCCGGCGCGGACGCCTTCTTGACGCACCACCACCGCGGTCGGCTCGCCCAGCGACAGCGTCCCGGTCTCCGCCACCAGTTCGCAGCGCACGTCGTAGGCATAGCCGCAGTTCATGAAGACCTCAACGTCGATGACCGATCCGCCGACGGTCTCCATAATCAGGAACTGCGGGTCCTGGAGGCCCGGTGTGCCGGCTGTCGTTGGCTCGGGCCGCATGACCCGCACCGCGGCCATTTCCTGCCCGAAAAGCCAGCGGCAGATATCGATCTCGTGCACCGCCGAGTCGGTCATGAATTGCTCCTCGGTGAAGCCATAGGGTGGCGCGGTGGCGTTGCGGTGAACGCAGTGCGCCATGAGCGGCGCGCCGACGCTGCCGGCATCCAGTTCCGCCTTCATTGCCAGGTAGCCGGAATCGAACCGCCGGGTAAAGCCAACCGTGATGCGCCGGCGGTCGTGGGCGATTTCGGCATCCACGATGCGCCAGCAATCCTCCACCGACTCGGCCATCGGCTTCTCGCAAAACACGTCCTTGTCCGCCGCCAGCGCCGCCACCACGTCTCTGGCGTGAAACCTACCCCAGGTCGCCACCAGCACCGCCTGCACGGCCGGATCGTCGATCAGTTCCTGCCCGTCGCCGTAGGCGCGCACATCGCTCGAAGCCGCCGCCAGTGCCTGCGCCCGCGCCAGGTCCACATCGGCCACCGCCACCACCTGTGCCCCGGCGACCCGCTCGGTCAGTCGCTCGAAGTGATCCGCCCCCATCGCTCCGACTCCGATGATTCCCACCTGCACGGTCACGCTGGCACCTCGATCCGCATAGCGACACGCCCACGGGCATCATTGGCCGCCGGCGCGGGGCTAGTCAAACCGATCCAAATCCAGTCCATATACGCAAGCAACTCTAAGTATCCGGCCCACCGGGTGACTAGCCTTCGTTGCAGACGTCGATCGCCCCGGGGAGACTGGAACGAGGCGCGCCGCCGAAGCAACCACCGGGATCAGGCGCCAACATGCTGTTTCATGTCAAAGTTACCCACTCCGAAGACAACTGCCCGATGTACCGCCACGAGTTGATGCCGGACATGCTCAAGGCGATGATCGACAGCGACGACCACTCCGCCGAAGACGGAACGTTCGATCCGCCGTCGTCGACACGCCCGCCCACGCCATCTACTCCCTGGTCGAGGCCGACAGCGTCCTGACCGCCTCTCCGTATGGCATCGGCGGCTGGACGCCGGCCGACATCATCCCGGTTCGGCTGTTGTATCAGGCGGACGTGCGACCGGGCATGAGCGCCGCCGAACTCAGCGCCCTCGGGCTCTAGCCAGCCCATCGCCGCAATCGAACCGGAGGCTATTCCTCGAAGATGTCCGGCCGAGCCGGAGGTTCGCGCAGCCCGCGGTAGTAGCGGCGCAGCAGGAACACCGGCACCACCAGCGCCACCAACGCGATCAGCACAATTGCCGGCAACAGCCCGCCCAGCGATCTCTGCTTCGTCAACGGCACCTGCAGGTCCACCACCGCCGCTCCCGGCGCCCCGTGAAGCGTGATCGTGAACGCCCACAGGCCAGCCGGCTCCACCACCAGGTCCGTGCCAAACTCCTTCGCCGCAACTCGCCGCGACGTCAGCGGACCCACCGGCGCGGGCCACTCGATCCAGCCGTCGCCCTCCGGCCGTGCGCTGACCGTCACCGCCAAATCGGTCACCGGCGCCCCGCTGCCTATCTCAGAGGCGAACACCGCCACATGCACAATCCCGATGTAGGGTGCCAGTTCGACCTGTACAAAATACGGCCCCGCCGGGTCCGAGTAATACGTCCACGCGTCGGGATGGGCGCCGTTGGCCGCCGCTGGCCGGCCGGCCAGCGCCAGCACCGCCAGCAGCACCAACGGAAGCAACAGCCCACGCCGGTCCGCGATCACAATCCTCGCGCGCGTCCGCATACTCCAAATAGATCCAGTTCCACAAACTACCAGTACGTCCCGGCCCGAGTGTGGATCAAAACCGCCCGGCGGCCAACTCGGGAGGGCGGTTTGACAACCTGTCGTCGGCACCAGGGATTCCCTCGCCCACGCTCAACCCGCATCCACCGCCAGAACAACACAGGCTGTGCCTGCGTGGCCCGACCTGCGTGCAGGTTGGGGCCGTCCTCGGCTGTCCCCGACGGCTTTCTCTTGTCTCCGGCGAAGGCCTGAGATACCGCCGCCGTCCCTCGTCAATAACCATTCAGAAGGCATCCGCCGAAGGCGCAAGAAGACGGTCTGCGATCGTTAGCTCTTGCGCCACTAATGCTGAGTCGCATCGCGCACTGGTTGGAAGTCCCACGGCGGCCCGCCGGTGGCGTCTTTGACCTGCTTCACGATCCGGCGTCGGTCCTAGCTGGCCATCACAATGCATTCGATGGCTTCGAGATCGAACCCCTCGGCCACCAGTTGCGCCAGCTGGTCGTACGCGATCATCAAGATGTTCTGCTTGCCCACGCCTGCCTCCCGGCTCCGGCTCCCACGCTCGCCCGATACTACCGATCCCGGCAACCGATCGCCGCCGGCGACACCGAGTCCGAGTTGCAGATCCGCACCGTCGGCGAAGAGACCGGCTGGATGCTCACCGTGTCCGACCAGGCCAGCGACTACCTGCCGGGCGGATTCGGCGCTTTCGACATCGGCGAAGTGTTCATCCCGACGGGTTCGGCCGCGAAGAATAGGTCCCTAGCGAGGCCGCCGGCCGCGATCGCCAGTGTTACGTCCTCGAGCACGCGACCGAAGAAGTCCGCAAGATGCCCATCGACAAGGAGACCTACCACCCGGTTCAGTTGATCCAAGTCGATGAGAACCCCGACGGCAGCTCCCTGGAAGTCGTCATCGAAGTGCTCGTCTGGGACGGAGATGTCGACATCGCAGCCCCCGACAACCCCGTCGAAGCCGGCCCCAACGATCTCATGGTCGCCTTCTTCGGCGCGATCCTGCCAACCACCGGCGACCTCCGCGGCTAGTCCCCAGCAATTCCATACTGGGCCGCCGAATGCCCCCCGGGGACATTCCCCCGGGACCCGCCGGACGGGCGGTAGCATAGCCAGATGAAACGACTCCTGCCGCTACTGGCGTTGGCCGTGGTCCTCGTCGCCGCCTTCACCCTCTGCGACCGCGAAGACGACATCCCCGTCATTACCCGACCGGCGACCGCCGGGCAGTTCGATATGGACCGCTTCCTCACCGAGATCGTCAACATCCCGCCCACCGCACTCATCACCGAGACCCACGTCGTCAACCCCGGCGTCAGCGCTCCGGTGGCCGAGTTCATCCTGCGCACCCGTTACTCCACCACCCCGGTCCCCGCCAGCGACATCACCATCACCCTGCCGTTCGCCGGCGGCGAATCCAGCGCCGTCGTCCGCAACATCGACGGTGCCGTCTACTTCCTGACCGCCATCCCCGGCCAATCGAACCCCTGGGTCCGGTTGGCGCCCGGCGAGCAGGGCAACGACCCGCTCGGCGGCTTCGGCATCGCCAACGTCCTGCTCGATCTCAGCCCCGACCGCTTCGACCCGAGCGGCTGGGCCGCCACCGGCGAAACCGCCTGTCGGGACAGCCAGTGTTTCGTGTTGCAGAACGTCGAGCAGGAAGACCGCCACCTGCACATCGACAAAGACACCTACCAGCCGGTGCAGTTGGTGCTCACCCGCGACGACCCGGCCGGCGAGGCCCCACCGGTGGTCATCGACATCTACGGCTGGGGCGGGCCGCTCGAGATCGAAGCCCCGCCCGGCGACCTGGCCATCGCCACCGACGCCGAACTCGAAGCCGCCTACCTGGAGGTCTTCATCTCCGCCGGGGTTACCGAATAGGCTTCCACCAGGTGACTCCCGCCAAACAACTTCCATCGAATAACCCAACCAGGAAACTCGCCGCCACCCCAGTTCGACTGGCAGGCGGCTGATGTCGCCATCGCAGATGTTCCCGACTTCGCCGTCACGGGTCATGCGTTACATCTCCATCACATCCAGCATCGGCTCCCGGTTAAGGTTATCGGAGACTTTACTTTCCGCATTTTCCGGAGCCCCTCAAACCCCAACCACCCGCCGCGGGCCGGCTTAAGACGCCCCTTGATAAGCGGCAGAATGCGAGCCCCCGTCCATGTCTACCGATCCCGGCAAGCTCGGCGGCGGCCTGCGCCGCCTCACGCGTCGCGGGCTGCTGGCCCTGGGCGGCGGCGCGGCGGTCGTCATCGGCGGGCTGGCCGCCGGGGTCGCAATGACCCGTGGCGGGCAACGCGGCACCGATCTTTCCGCCACCCCGGCGCCGGTCGCGATGGCGCCGGAGTCCACTGTCGACACCCCGGCCCCGGCCGATCCGACCCAGCCCGCCGCCCCAGGACCGGAACCGACCGCCATCAGCATCCCCAGCGCGCCAACCCCGGCGCCAGTCGTCGCCGACACCCCGACCGAAACGCCGGCTCCCACCGCCACCCCGACGGCGACTCCCACCGAGACCCCGATCCCGCTGCCGCGCTCGCCGCTCAGCGGCATCGTTACCGGGCAGCGCGTCGCCGGCCGGCGGCCGGTGGCGGTCAAGGTCGCCAACGATCCGGGGGCGCGCCCGCAATGGGGCATCTCCGAAGCCGAGATCGTCTACGAGCATGTCACCGAAGGCGGCGTCACCCGCTTCACCTGCATCTTCATCCTCAGCGACCATCCGCGGGTCGGGCCCATCCGCAGCGCCCGCCTGATCGATGTCGACCTGATCCGCGAATTCGACGCCCTGTTCGCCCACGTCGGCGGCAGCCCGCCGGTCCGTGAGCATCTCCAGGTCCTGGGGCCGCTGGATCGCGACGAGTTCTTTTACGGCGCCGGCGGTCCCTACTACCGCACCGAAGACCGCTTCGCACCCCACAACACCTTCATCGACCTGCCCGCCCTGCGCGAAGCCGGCCTCGCCGTCGGCCTACCCGGCACCGTCGAACTGGCCCCGACGCTCTTCTATAGCGAGCAGCCGGAAGCCGGCGATCTACACGCCCTCAACGTGCCTCCCCCCCCTGCCTCCTCCGACACCTACCGCTCCACCTACGCGTTCGATGCTGGAACCCGCCTCTACGCCAAGTCGCAGAACAACGCCCCCCACATCGACGGCGCCACCGGTGGGCAGATTAACGTCGCCAACGTCGTCTTCCAGTACACCAACATCGTCGCCACCGAGTACGAAGAAGATTTCCTAGGCAACCGCAGCCTGGACATCGACACCGTCGGCGAAGGCGACGTCACCATTTTCCGCGACGGCCTCGGCCTGCCCGGGCGCTGGGTCCGCGAGGCCATCGCCGACCGCACCCGCTACCTCGACCGTGATGGCAATCAGATCGCCCTGCGCCCCGGGCACACCTGGGTGCACATGCTGTCGCCCGACCAGGAAAGCGACGCCCAGTAATGTCGGTCCGGATCACCTAGCTATGGAGTTCGGCCCCGCCCAGATCACCGCCATCCTGCTGGCGATCATCTTCATTGCCCTGGGCCTCGCCGGCGGACGATCCGGCTGGCGGCCGCGCCGCCGCTCCTCCGTGAACCAGGCCGCTCCCCTCGCCGAGCACCAGCAATTCATGCGGCCCGCCGACCGCGCTCCGTCCGACCCCGAACCCGCCGGCGACACCTTAACCAAACCCGACACCGAGCCCGATGTCTGACGTCACCTGCACCCTGTTTGGCGGCAACGCCCAGATCGGCGGCAACAAGATCCTGCTCCGCGACGGTTCGATCGACCTCTTCCTCGACTTCGGCATGAACTTCGAAGCCAACGGCCGCTACTTCGCCGAGTTCCTCAGCCCGCGCGGCAGCACCTCGGGCACCTATGACTACCTGATGATGGGCATCATCCCGCCGGTGTCCGGCATCTACCGTTCCGACGCCGCCGTCGAGGCCCTTGACCCGGTCGGATGGCAGGAGGCTCGCCGCCGCTGGGGCGAGCACGAAGCCCACCCCTCCGCCCTGCTGCTCAGCCACTCCCACGTCGATCACACCGGCCACATCGCCTTCCTCGACGGCGACATCCCGATCGTCGCCTCCGCCATCACCGCCCAGATCGCCAAGTCCATGCAGGACACCGGCCAGTCCGGGCTCGACGCCGAAGTCGCCTACTGGCGCGAGCGCGTCGAAAACACCGGCCTGCAACGTCTCAGCCACCAGCGCGGCTCCATCGCCGTCCGCCGCCCGTGGCTCATCACCGATCACGCCAACTGGTCGCCGACCGCCGAAGCCATGTGGCAGACCCGCGGCAATCCCAAAGACAAACTCGCCGGCCCCGCCCCGGCCGCCTTCTCCGGCAAGGTCGCTTCCCTGAACGTCCGCGACTACCCGGTTGACCACTCCATCCCCGGCGCCCGCGCCTTCGCAGTCGAGACCTCCGCCGGCTGGGTCGTCTACACCGGCGACGTCCGCCTGCACGGCGCCACCGGCCACCAGACCTTGGAGTTCGCCGAAGCCGTCCGCGATCTCAACCCGGTCGCCCTGCTCTGCGAAGGCACCCGTGTCTCCCCCGAGCCCTCCAAACCGGCCAACGAAGACATCGTCCGCGATCGCTCCCGCGAAGCCGTCGCCGCCACCGATGGACTGGTCGTCGCCGACTTCGGCCCGCGCAACATCGAGCGCCTGCGCATCTTCCTGGACATCGCCCGCGAGTACGACCGCAAGCTCGTCGTCCTGGCCCGCGACGCCCACCTGCTCGAAGCCTTGCACGCCACCGACCCGGGCATCCCCCTCCCCGGCGCCGCCGCCGGGATCCACCTGTTCCGCGACCGCGAAGGCACCACCGCGGTCTGGAAGCGCGGCGTCCTCGAGCGCCACGCCGACGCCACCGTCAACCGGGAAGACGTCGCCGCCTTCCCCGGGAAGTACCTGCTCTGCCTCAGCGTCTACGACCTGCCGCGCCTCATCGACATCAACCCGACCGGCGGCGCCTACATCTACTCGACCTCCGAGCCCTACGACCTGCAGATGGAGCTATCCGTCGAGCGCCTGCGCAACTGGGTGCGCCGTTTCAATCTCACCCTGGTCGGCGATCCCGAGATCGACACCCCTGAGCACCACGGCTTCCACGCCGGCGGCCACGCCCCCGGCGAAGACATCTACAAGCTCATCGAAATCATCAACCCGCAGCTACTGATTCCCATCCACACTCTGTACCCCGATCTCATGGCCGCCAGCGCCGCCGAACTCAACATCCCCGTCCACGTGCCCGAGTTCGGCATGCCCGTGCCCATCGGCTAGACCACCGTTTCCACAACACCCGCGCCCGACCCGGTATCATTTCGGGTCGGGCGCCAACAAACCCCGGCGCCGTCCAAACAGCAGGGACCTCCATTGCCAAAGAACGTCATCGACGCCACCCGCTGGCTCCGCCCCGACGGCAGCCAGCACGGCCTGCGCACCCAGATATTTGAATCCGGCGACTCCCGCGGCACACCCACCCGCATCAGCCGGGTCGAGTTCCCCGGCGCCCTCAGCACACATATTCTTTCGCCGCAGCACATCGACCTCGACGGCGACACCCTGACCGAGTTCGACCCGCGCACCTTCTTCGGCGAGGCGATGGTGATGCGCTTTCGGGTCACCGCCAACAATTCCGTCATCGGCCCGGCCGAGATCCAGGCTGGCGGCGGCAGTGCAATGCAGAGCGGTGACATCGTCATTCTCAACAACCGCGCAGGGGCCGAGTTCGTCCCCACGGTCACCCCACAGGCCGCCAAATGGCTCATCGACATCGGTGTGAAGCTGGTGGCCTTCGACGAGCACAT
>CAZVZW010000011.1:14383-22526 GCA_964631365.1 uncultured Chloroflexota bacterium
ATTTCGGATTCCGGAATTTCGATGGTGATGATTTCCAGCGCCGGCGTCGGCGGCGGCGGGAGGACCGGCGGCGGGGTGCGGAAGACCTCCGGAGTCGGGGTGGTCAGCAGCGCGTCCGGCACCGAGGTCGCGCGTCGCAAGTAGAAATCCAGGACCACGATCCCGGTCATGGTCAGCACCAGCACTACCATCACCGTTCCCAGCAGCACACCCCGGGCAATGCTCATAGGTCGAGTGCCCCAATCCCTTCAAACGCGCCCGACGCCGTGCCTGGCCAACGGGCTGCCACGCGACGCCGCCTCCGGCGGCGTCAATCAATTCATAACGGGGGTGACCGAGGGGGATCGAACCCCCGACCTCTTGGGCCACAACCAAGCGCTCTAACCAACTGAGCTACGGCCACCATCATGAAAACGGGCCCCCCGTGGCGGGAAACCCCAGGGCAAATTCTATCAGGCATCCGCTCGCTCGGGAGGTTATCCGCCGGGTTTGGTGAAACGCCGCCTCCACCGGTACAATCGCTGAAACGGCCCCCCGGCGAGGATATGCAAGCGCTCTTCCGCCCCTCCAACGCCATCTGCGCATACCGCCGCACCAAGATCCGGCGGATCATCACCTGGCTTCCGGTCGGGTTCTGGATGTCCTTCATCTTCTACTGGTCGGCCCGGTCGACTCTCCCCGGGTTCAGCCAAACGTTCCTCGATCTGATCCTGAAAAAGAGCGCTCACGTGGTCGTCTTCGCGGTGCTGGCCGTGCTTGTTTACCGGGCCGCCCGCGCGGATTTCTCTGGTCCGGCGGCCCTGCTGGTCGCCGGGCTGATCGCCATCGGCTACGGCGCCCTCGACGAGTTCCACCAGCTCTTCGTCGCCGGCCGCCACGCCGCGTTGCTCGACGTGTTCATCGACGCCGCCGGGGCCCTACTGGCGCTCAATCTCCTCGACCGAACCCGCCACGGTCTCTTCGCGCCCAGCGCGGCGCCACACCCCCCTGCGCCACCGAAAGGCAGGTGAATCCGATGACCTCGGATAAGTTCACGGAGCCCGGACTCACTTTTGACGACGTTCTCCTGGTCCCCGGCAAGTCCGACCTGCTGCCGGCCGACGCCGATCTCGGCACCCGCCTCACCCCGCGCATCAGACTCAATATGCCCTTTCTCAGCTCGCCGATGGACACCGTCACCGAGGCCCCGATGGCCATCGCCATGGCCCGCGAAGGCGCCCTTGGCATCATCCACCGCAACCTGTCCATCCACGACCAGGCCACCGAGGTCGACAAGGTCAAGCGCTCCCAATCCGGCATGATCACCGACCCGATCACTCTGCACCCCGGCGCGCTGCTCGAAGATGCCCATGCGCTCATGGAGAGGTACCACATTTCCGGCGTCCCGGTCACCGAGCCTGGCGGCCGCCTGGTCGGCATCCTCACCAACCGCGACATCCGCTTCTGCAACGACGAAGCCACCCCGATCACCGAGTTGATGACCCACGAAAAGCTGATCACCGTCCCCGAGGACACAACCCTGACCGACGCCGAGCAGATCCTGCACCGCCACCGGGTAGAGAAGCTCCTGGTGGTCGACGACGACTACCAGCTCAAGGGGCTCATCACCGTCAAAGACCTGACCAAGCGCGAGCAGTTCCCCGGCGCGTCCTTCGACCGCCACGGCCGCCTGCTGGTCGGGGCCGCCGTCGGCGTTGGCGCGGAAGCCCAGCAGCGCGCCCGCGAGCTGGTAGAAGCCGGCGTTGACGTGGTCATCTGCGACACCGCCCACGGCCACAGCCAGCGCGTCATCGAGATGACCGCCTGGATCAAGGACCACCTTGACATCGACGTGATCTCCGGCAACGTCGCCACCGCCGGAGGGACGTCGGACCTGATCGCCGCCGGCGCCGACGCCGTCCGCGTCGGAGTCGGTCCGGCCACCATCTGCACCACCCGCGTGGTCGCCGGCGTCGGCGTGCCACAGGTCACCGCGGTCTCCGAATGTGCCAGCGTCTGCGGCGAGCACGGCGCCGGGCTTATCGCCGACGGCGGCATTCGCTACTCCGGCGATGTCGGCAAGGCCATCGCCGCCGGCGCCGACGCGGTCATGATCGGCAGCCTCTTCGCCGGCACCGACGAAAGCCCCGGCGAGATCATCCTAGCCCAGGGTGAGCGCTTCAAGGACTATCGCGGCATGGGCTCCATAGGCGCCATGCGGGCCCGCGGCTACAGCCGTGATCGCTACGCCCAGGATCTGGTGGAAGACACCTCCAAGCTGGTCGCCGAAGGCATCGAAGGGCGCATCCCCTATCGCGGTGCGCTGGGCCACACCATGGAGCAATTGATAGGAGGCCTGCGGCAGACCATGGGGTACTGCGGCACGGCCGACATCGCCGCGCTGAAGTTGAAGGCCCAGTTCGTGGTCATGTCCCAGGCCGGCCTCAACGAATCCCACCCGCACGACATCGTCATCACGAAAGAAGCCCCCAACTACCAGGTCCGCCGCTAGCTGTCACTGACAGCTTTCTTCTCCGCAGCGCTGTTGTTCTTCAAAATGGTGCCCAGCATGTGCAGGTAGTGGGCCGTCATGAGCCTGTGATAGTAGCCGCCGGTACGCAACAAAGTGACGCATACCGGCACGGCCAAGAGCATTGGCAACGGTACCATCACAATCCATTTCGAGGGCTCCTCCATCGGCCCGAGCAGCACTCGAATCTTAACGATGGCCGCCACCAATACCAGCAATAGAGGCAGCCACCGGCATCGCAAATCGTCGCCGACGGATGGTTTGCAGAAACTACCTACCCGTATGTCCTTCACCTAGAGGTGTACGCACCCTCCCAAGCCATCCCCAAGATCCCCACCAACTCTCCCGATAGACCGCCGATTTCCTCACCGTCCTCGGCAAGACCGCCTCAGCGCTCAATATCAGACCAACTCCCCGGCCCCCATGATCGCTGCGCCCTTCTCCCCGATCATGATCGACGGCGCCTGGGTATTGCCACTGATCACCCTCGGCATGATCGAGGCATCGATCACCCGCAGGTTGTCGATACCGCGCACCCGCAGCTGCGTATCGACCACCGCGTCCTCGCCCGGGCCCATCGCGCAGGAGCCCACCGGGTGGTAGTCGGTGCGCGCCCACTTCCGGATGTAGCTCTTGATTTCCTCGTCCGTCTGCACGCCCTTGCCCGGTAGATACTCGCGGGTAACGTAGGGTGACAATTCCTTCGTCGTCAGGAGTTCGCGGCCTCGGCGGAATCCGGCGATCGAGGTCTTCCAGTCGTAGCCTTCCGGGTCGCCGAGGTAGTTCGGGTCGACCGCCGGCGGGTCCTCAGGCCACGCAGTCCGCAGTCTCACCGAGCCGATACTGTGTGGCCGCAGGTGGCAGGTGTTGATAGTGACCCCGTGGCCCTCGCGCCGCTGCCGGCCGTGGTCGATGTTCATAACCGGCAGGCAATGGACCTGAATATCCGGCGATTCGACCGCGTCGCTGCTGCGGATAAACGCGCCAGCCTCGGCGATGCAGATCGTCATCGGGCCGGTCTTGTAAAGCAAGTACTGAAACATGTGCCGGATCGCGCGATCCCAGCGATCCTCTTCGTTATACGAAACCGGCATCGTCTCGGCGATCATGTTGACGTCCATGTGGTCCTGGAAGTTCTGGCCGACCCCGGGCAGGTCGTGGACCACGTCGACGCCGACGCCGCGCAGATGCTCGGCGGGGCCGACTCCCGACAGCAGCAGCAGGCGCGGCGAGTTCACGGCGCCGCCGCTGAGCACCACCTCGCCATCGGCGCGGGCGGCGTGAGTTTGGCCGCCGTGACGGTACTCGACCCCAATCGCCTTCTTGCCCTCAAAGAGCACCTTCGTGGCCCGCGCCTTCGTGATGACGGCGAGATTCGGCCGCTTCATCGCCGGACGCAAGAACGCCGTCGCCGCGCTCTCGCGGCGCGCGTTCCGTTGGGTCACGTCGTAGAAGGTCACCCCGTCCTGCTTCGCGCCATTGACATCGGCGTTGAAGTCGACGCCCAGTTCCTGCCAGGCGCGGACGAACGCGCGGGTCAGCGGATTGTGCTGGACTTGCTGCGTGACATTTAGGTCGCCACCGACGCCGTGGAACTCGTTGTTCAGGCGAGTATTGTTCTCTGAGCGGCGGAAATACGGCAGCACCCCGTCATATCCCCAGCCCGGGTTGCCCAGCGCCTCCCAGCCGTCGTAGTCGGAGCGATTGCCGCGGATGTAGATCATCGCGTTGATCGAGGTCGAGCCCCCGAGCGTGCGACCCTGCGGATACCACATCTCGCGATCGTTCAGTTGCGATTGTGGCACCGTGCTGAAGCCCCAGTTCACGCCCTTCGACGTGAGCTTGGTGAACCCCACCGGGATGTGAATCAGCGGATTACGGTCCGGCCCGCCGGCTTCCAGTAGCAGGACCGTGGTGGTCGGGTCCTCACTGAGCCGATTGGCGACCACGCAGCCGGCCGCTCCCGCGCCGACGACGATGTAGCTGTAGGCAGGCGCTTTCACTCCGCGATCCTTTCCCGGCAACCCCGGCGCCACGGACTCGATTCCGGACGGCGACCGGGCGTCCGCGCCGCCCGCATATTAGCCCCGGGGTGCCCGGCGGCGAGTCATCGGCGACCGGCCGGGCCCGGCCCAGCACCGCTTTCCGACTTCCGCGGCAGACCAACACTCCCGAAGCCCCGCCTGCCAGATCCCCTATCGTTTGCCCGTCCCGAGCGTCGATTTCCTCTAGAATCAGTTGCTGCCTAGAATATCGACGGGCTCCCAAGAACGCTTCTGGGGGCTTTCTTTGATTGAGTAGTCAACCATGGAAAACCACGATGGCGAAATACTCACCGCCGCCGGCAAGGCCGAGCTGGAAGCCGAGCTGGAGAACCTGAAGACGGTCGTCCGCCCGCACCTTTCCGAGCGCATCCACGAGTCGAAAGAATTCGGTGAGATGGCCGAAGGCGGCGAATACGACGACGCGAAGAACGAGTTGGGCTTCGTTGAAGGCCGCATCGAGTTCATCCAGGACCTCATCAGCCAGGCCACCATCGTCGCCGAACACGACCCTTCGGTCGTTTCGCTGGGTGGTTTTGTCGAGGCCTCCGACCAGCACGGCGGCCAGCACACCTTCAACATCGTCGGCCCCGCCGAAGTCGACCCGGCCGACGGCAAGATTTCCAACGAATCGCCGGTGGCCCGGGCGCTGCTGGGCAAACGCGTCGGAGACGTCGCCGCAGTCCACGCCCCCGCCGGCAACATCGAGTACTCCATCAAGAAAGTCTGGTAGCCCGATCTCCAGCCCCGCCGCGGACGATCCCGGCGAGCCGTCCGGCTCTCTCACCGGCCCACGCCGGGAAAAGCTGGCCCGCCTGCGCGCCGACGGCGTAGACCCCTTTCCCGACGATTTCCGCCGCTCCCACACCTCGGCTGAAGCGCTGGCCGCCCACACCGCTGATGCCGATGAAGAAGCCATCTACCACCTCGCCGGCCGCCTGGTGCGCCTCAACGACATGGGCAAGAGCGCCTTCGTCCACATCCAGGACGCGGGCGGCCGCATCCAACTCTATTTCCAGAAGAACCGCCTCGGCGAGGAGTCCTTCGACGGCTTCATTGCGCTCTTCGACCTCGGCGACTTCCTCGGCGTCGTAGGCTCGCTCTTCACCACCCGCACCGGTGAAGTCACCCTGCGCGTTACCGCCTACCGAATGCTGTCCAAGTCCCTGCGCCCGTTGCCCGAAAAGTTCCACGGCCTCACCGATCCCGAGACCCGCTACCGGCAACGCTACCTGGACCTGATCGCAAACGAAGCCGTCCGCCGGACTTTTGAAATCCGTACTGCCGTCACCACCACCATCCGCCATTTCCTGGACGCGCGCGACTACCTCGAAGTCGAAACCCCGATCCTGCAGCCGGTCTACGGCGGCGCCTTCGCCCGCCCGTTCACGACCCACTACAACGCCCTCGGCGAAGACCTCTACCTACGCATCGCCGACGAGCTCTACCTGAAGCGGCTCATCATCGGTGGCATGGAGCGCGTCTACGAGTTCTGTAAGGACTTCCGCAACGAAGGCATCGACCGCACCCACAGTCCCGAGTTCACCATGCTCGAGAGCTACCAAGCCTACGCCGACCACCGCGACATCATGGAACTGGTCGAGCAGATGATCGCCGCCGTCACCACCGCCGTCCACGGCGGCCCGGTGATGACAATCGACGACGAAGCGATCGACTTCACCCCACCCTGGGAGCGCATAACCTTCCGCGAGGCCATCCGCGCCGAGACCGGACTCGACATTGAGGACTACCCCGACGCCGAATCGCTGGCCGCCGACACCCGCGAACGCGGACTCGAGGGCAACGCCGCCATGGGGCGCGGCAAGGTCATGGACGAGATCCTGGAGAAGCTCGTCAGTCCGAAGCTCCAGGTCCCGACCTTCATTCACGAATACCCGGTCGAAACCTCGCCGCTGGCCAAGCGCAGCCCGGATGACGAACGCTACGTCAGCCGATTCGAGGCCTTCGCCGGCGGCTTGAAATTCGCCAACGCCTTCACCGAGCTCAACGACCCGATCGATCAGCGCGAGCGCTTCGCACAGGAGGCCCGCGCCCTCGAATCCGGCGACGAAGAGGCCCAGGTGCTCGACGAAGATTTCTTGCTGGCCATGGAACACGGCATGCCACCCACCGGCGGGCTGGGCGTCGGCATTGACCGCCTGGTCATGTTGATGTCCGGGCAGCGCAACATCCGCGAGGTCATCCTCTTCCCGCAGCTACGCACTCGGGGCGACACCCCCGGCGGCGCCGGCTAGCCGCGCCTGCGCGCTCCGACTCCAGCTAGAATTCATTCATGCTCGCGCTCAGCCTGATCCGCAACGAACCCAACCGCGTCCGCGCCGGCCTGGCCGCCAAAGGCGAGCCGACCGACGCACTCGACGCCGTCCTCAAGCACGACGAGCAGCGCCGCGCCATCCTCGGCGAACTCGAAGACCTGCGCCGTCAGGTTAACGACATCTCGCGCCAGATCGGCCCCGTCCCCGATCAGGAAGCCCGGCAAACGCTGATCGCCCAATCCAAGGAGGCCTCCGCCGGCATCGGCCCATTGGAAGAGCGACTCGCCACCGCCGAAACCGCGCTCAACGAATTCCTCCTGGCCATTCCCAACCTGCCCCACGAGTCCGTCCCCGCCGGCAAGGACGAGACCGACAACGTCGAGGTCCGCCGGGTCGGCGACATCCCGAAGTTCGACTTCGCGCCGCTCGGCCACGTCGAGATCGCCGAAGCGCTGGGCATCTTCGACACCGGGCGCGCTGCCAAACTCTCCGGCTCCGGCTTCTGGCTGCACCGCGGGCTCGGGGCGAAGCTCCAGCGCGTGCTCATCGGCTGGATGCTCGACCTGCACACCGCCCGCCACGGCTACACCGAGGTCTACCCGCCGGCGCTGATTCGCTCCGACGCCATGCTCGGCACCGGGCAGCTGCCCAAGTTCGCCAACGACTCCTATCACATCGAAGGTGACGATCTCTGGCTCGCACCGACCGCCGAGGTCCCGGTCACCAACATCCACCGCGAAGAAATCCTCAGCGCCGACCAGCTCCCCATCAACTATGCCGCCTACACGCCCTGTTTTCGCCGCGAAGCTGGCGCCGCCGGCACCGAGACCCGCGGCCTGCTGCGCGTGCACCAGTTCGACAAGGTCGAGTTGGTCAAGTTCGTCGAGCCCGAGACCTCCTACGCCGAGCAACTCAAGCTGCTGGCCAACGCCGAGACGGTCCTCCAGGAACTCGAACTACCCTACCGAGTCATCGAGCTTTGCGCCGGTGATCTCAGCGGCGCAAACACTAAATGCTTCGACATCGAACTGTGGGCGCCCGGCACTCCGGGGGAGTCCGACGACGAGCTCGGCCGTTGGATCGAGATCTCGTCGGTATCGAACTTCGAAGACTACCAGGCCCGCCGCGCCGGGATTCGTTACCGCTCCGAAAAGGGTGCCCGCCCGCGGTTCGTCCATACGCTGAACGGCTCCGGCGTCGCCCTCCCGAGGCTGATCGTCGCCCTGCTCGAAAACAACCAGCAGCCCGACGGCTCAGTATTGATTCCCGCGGCTGTTCAGGATGCCCTTGGCACCGACCGCATCGCAGCCCCCACC
>CAZVZW010000012.1:0-22476 GCA_964631365.1 uncultured Chloroflexota bacterium
GTACCGCTCCTGCCGGAGCTGCCCGAGTCGATCATCGTCTTCGGCGGCGGCGCCATCGCCCTCGAGTTCGCCCAGCTCTTCTGCCGGCTCGGCGTCGAAGTCACCGTCATCCAGCGCAGCCCGCTGATCCTGAGCAACATGGACGCCGACATCGCCACCGCGCTCACCCGCTACATGACCAACGAGGGCGTAATATTCGTCACCGACACCTGGCTCGAGAAGGTCGAGCTCCGCAACGGGCTAAAGACCTGCACCGTCCACGTCGACGGCCGCGTCGAGACCTATTCCGCCCAAGAGATTCTGCTGGCGGTCGGCCGCCGGCCGGCCATCGCCGGGCTGAACTGCGACGCCGCCGGGGTCGTCTGCACCGACGGCTGGGTCAAAGTCAATGAGCAAATGCGCACCACTAACCCGCGCGTCTTCGCCGGCGGCGATGTCGTCGGCGGGCCGGTCGTCGGCGCCCACCAGCTGGTCCATGTGGCCGTCCGCCACGGCGAGATCATCGGCCACAACGCCTTCAACGACTCGCCGCTCACCTTCGACCACCGTCTGGTGCCGGAGGCCGTGTTCACCGACCCGGCCATCGGCATCGTCGGCCTCACCGACGAGCAGGCCGCGAAATCAAAGCGTCCGATCCTGACCGCCATCGAGTCCTTCGAGGAGCAGGGCAAGGCGCTGACGATGGGCCAGGCCAAGGGGCTGGTGAAGATGATCGCCGACGCCGATTCCGGCGAAATCCTCGGCGTCCACATTCTGGGGCCCGAGGGCGCCGACCTGATTCACGAGGCCATCGTGCTGATGCACTTCCACGCCACTGTCCACGACGTGGCGTCCATCCCCCACCTGCACCCGACCCTGGCCGAGATCATGGTCGATCCCGCCGAGGCGATCATCAACCAGGTGGGCTAACGCCCTGGCGGCGGACGCTTCCGCGTGGTCCCCACGCCCGCTAAAGGGCTAGTATGGCGAGCCCCGACGCCCCCGGTAACAGGGAACCAGGAGTCATCCGCATGACCGATTCGTCCGCCGCCGACAAGGCCGCTCCCCGTCCACGGGCCCGCCGTGACCTGCGCGAGCGCATGGAGACGGCCGTCATCTCCGACATCGAGATCGTCGGCCCGCACCAGCTCGGCCTTTTCCGCATCGCCCGCCCCGACGGGCAGCCCTTCCGCGAGTTCAAGCCCGGCCAGTACGCCCAGCTCGGGCTCTGGTCGCAGCCCGACGCCGACCCCCGCCCGCGCCAGTACTCCATCGCCTCCTCGCCCTACGATCTCAACGAACTGGAGTTCTATATCTACCTGGTCGAGTCCGGCGGCGCCCTCGGCGAGGACACCCCCGGCGTGCTCACCAGCGCGCTGTGGGGCAACCGCGTCGGCGACGAACTCCTGTTCATGGAGCGTCCCGCCGGCCACTTCGTCCTGGACCGCACCACCGGCCCCAACATCGTCGCCGTCTCCAACGGCACCGGCCTGGCACCGTTCGTGTCGATGGCCCGCAAGATGCGCGAGGACCTGCGCCGCGGCGAGCCCATGGAGCGCAATCTCACCATCATCCACGGCGTTTCGTACACCAGCGACCTGGGCTATCGCGCCTACCTGGAAGAGTGTGCCGCCGTGCCGGGCCTGAACCTGACCTACATCCCGGCAATCAGCCGCCCGCACCAGAGCCCCGCCTGGGACGACCGCCTCAGCGTCGGCCGCGCCAACGATCTCATCCGCCTGATCTTGGGCGAGACCGGCGACAGCCGGATTGCCCCGCGGCTCGAGCCGTCGCTGCTGGAACTCATGCAGTCGCGCCTCGTTCCCGAATTCGCCGCCGTCTACCTCTGTGGCCATCCCGGCATGATCGAAGACTGCTCCGCGGCCCTCGCCGGCAAGGGCTTCGTCACCGAGGGCCGCGAGACGCAGGTCATCACTGAGGACTATTGGTAACATCCCCGCGACCGGCCATATCGCGCCGGACCCGCCACCCCCAGGAGCCAGCCCCGTGCCCGCCAAACTGACCCCCGAGCAACTCGAAGAATTGCGTCAGGTTGACAGCCCGACCGTCGCCAACGCCATCGAGACCTTCGCTGTCCGTGACCCGTTCGACGGTTACTGCGGACCCGAGATCGAGTGCCGGTTCCCCGAGATGGACCCGGTGATCGGCTACGCCGTCACGGTTGAGATCGAAGCCGTTCCCACCAGCGGCGACAAGAACCGGGCCAAACGACTCGACTTCTTCCAGGCCATCGAAGACAGCCCCAAGCCGGTCATCTGCGTCTTCAAGGACGTCTCCCCCGAGCCGCGCCGCGCTTCCCAGTGGGGCGAGATGATGACCACCGCCGTCAAGGGACTCGGCGCCGTCGGCGTCATCACCGACGGTGTCATCCGCGACCTTGATGAAATCCGCGAGATCGGTGGCGTCCAGTTCTTCGCCCAGGGGATCTGCGTCTCTCACGGCTCGCTGCGCACGGTCAGCGTCGGCAAGCCGGTCGAGATTTCCGGCTGCGTCATCGAGCCCGGCGACATCCTGCACGGCGACCTCAACGGCGTCGTCAAGATCCCCCACGAAGTCGCCGGCAAGGTCATCGACGGCGTCAAGCAGGTCCGCGACAGCGAGGGCGCTTCCCTGGCGAAGATGAAGCCGCAAATGACCGTCGCCGAACTCAAGGAAGCCTTCAACTACTAGGCCCCCCAACGATCGCCGGAGGAATTCGGTGGCCGGTTCCGTCCCGCCGTTTGATCCCGGCCGCCTGCGCGCGCGCCTCGCGCCGGGCCTGATCTGGGATCTGCGCCACGTCGCCGTCACCGGCTCGACCAACGACGACGCCCGCGCCGCCGACGCCGGCCACGGCGCGGTATTCCTGGCCGATTTCCAGACCGCCGGTCGCGGGGCCCGCGGCCGCACCTGGCAATCGCCGCCGGGCGGTTCGTTGCTGGCCTCGGTCGTCCTGGCGCCTGATCCGCCCCTCCCCGCCGCCGCGCTGACCGCGCTCGGTGCGCTGGCGCTGGCCGACGGACTTGGCGCCGCCACCGGGCTGGAGGTGCTGGTCAAATGGCCCAACGACTGCGTCATCCACGACCGCAAGGTCGGCGGCGTCCTGGTCGAGACCACCACCGGCCGCGCGATCATCGGACTCGGCGCCAATCTCAACTTTCCAACCGGCGCGATAATTGATCCCGACTACCCGGCCACCACCGCGTCCGACGAACTCGGCGCGCCGTGCGATCGCGAAGCGGTCACCGCCGCGGTTCTAAACGGGCTGGCCCGGCTCTACGGGGAGTTGCGCGCCGACCCTGGCGTGCTGGATTCCGCCTGGCGCGAGCGCTCCTCGCTGATCGACCGGGCGGTCGTCCTTGAGACTGAATCCGAGGCCGTCCGCGGCGTCGTCGTTGGCTTCGGCGAGGATGGGCGTCTGTTACTGCGCCTCGAGGACGGCGACGAGCAAAGTTTCGTCGCCGGTCGCGTCCGCCTGACCGGCTAGACCGCGTCCACGTCCCCGGCCACCGGCCCCATCACCAGCCCCAGCACTCGCGTCCGCGCGCCGGTCAGCTGCGCCACCACCCGCGCCGCCCGCACCCGGTCGGTCTCGCCGTGGGTCGCCACCAGCACCACCCCGTCGCACTCCGGCCCCACCGTCAACGCCACCGCCGAACCAGTCGCCGGCCCGCAGAGCGCCACCACCCAAGCTCCGGCATCGCGGATTGAGGTCAGGTACTCGGTCGCGGTGGCCGAAGCCGCCAGGTCCTCGGCGTCCGCGCCGCCGTCACCTTCCACCACCACCGTCAGACCCTTAATCCCGCTGGCCTCCGGAGCCGCCGTCGGCCCGTTGCTCTCGCGCAGCGCCTCGGCCAGGCCCCGTCCGCTGGTCACGTCGTAGCGCCGCGACATCCCGCCGCCGCTGCCCGGCAGTTGCACCAGCACCACCGCCCGCGCCGTCGCCGCCAGTGATTCCGCCAGCTCCGCCGCCACAGCTGCCGCATCATCGCCGGGATCCAGCGGCGCCACCAGTACCGTGCGCGGCTCCGCCACACCCAACCGCCCCAGCACCTGCGCGCGCAGCGTCGCCGCGCCGTCGGGACCGCTCATACCGTGGCTTCCAGCGGATCCCGGTACCACTTGAATACCAGCCCCAGCGCCAGCCCGGCCAGCGCGCCCAGCACCGAACCCAGCGGCAGCGCCATCCGCGGCAACGGCCGAATCGGGTTTTCGGGCACCCGCGCCCATTCGATCTGCGCGATTTCCAGCCCGCCACTACTCAGGTCGGCCCGCGCCGTCGCCACCGCCACCCGCGCCAATCCGTCCACCACGTCGGCCGCCCGCCCGGGAGACTCGTCCTCGAACTCAATCACCAGGCGCATTTCTTTGGGCAGCGCCCGCGCCGCGGTGTGATCCGCGATCGCGCGGACCGACAACCCGCCGCGCTCCTCATCGGTCAGCCGGGCGGCGAAGCTCTCCGACTCCACCCACGCCGCCGTGTTTGCCGCCAGCCGGTCGGCCGCCTCGGCCACACCCAGGTCAGCGGAGGTGGCGCGCAGGCTCACGCTGGTGCCGGCGCGGTACAGCGGATCCTGCATCAGCACCGTCAGCAGTCCGGCCACCAGTCCGGCCACCGCCGCCGCCACCGTCATGTAGATCACCAGGCTGTATTCGCTACGCAGCGCGCCGCCGCGGCTCTGCCGCCCGGCGCCCATCAGTCGAACCTCGCCAGCACCGGTAGATCCAGTACGTCGGGCACGTCCTCGGCGAACAGCCGCCGCCGGCCCACGTCCCAGAAGATCACCAGCATCACCGCGATCACCACCGCCGCTACCTCGCGCAGGGCCACGTCCAGCACCAGGTCGCCGGCCGGCGCCGGCACCGGCGCTAGGTCGATCAGGGTCAGCGTCGCCACGTCGTAGATGGTCGGGAACAGCCCCTCCAGGTCGCCGGCCAGCGCGTCGGCCCCGGCCTGCGCCAGCGCGATCGACTTGGCGGCGTTGTCGGTGGCCATACGCAGTTCGAGCCCGCGGTGAGTCCGATCCGTCGCCAGCGCTCCGGCCACTTCGCCGGGCGCGATTTCGAGTCCTTCATTCAGCGCGTAGCGGGCCGCCACCAGTTTCGCGAACTCGCTGCCGCGCACGATCCGGCCCAGGTCGTCGACGATGAAATCGCTGGCCGTCGCGCGGCTGACTTCCACGTCATACTGCTCGCCGCCGGACATCCGCGCCGCCACCAGAACCTCCATCCGCGCCGGCTGCGGGCTGGAACGAGCGGCGTCGGCGATCAGCGTGGCCACCAGCGTCGCCAGAATCACCAGCGCCAAGAACGGCCAGCCGCGCCGCAGCACGTTGCCCAGCCGCTCGGCCGGCATCGAGGCACCGCCGGCACGTGGCCGCCGGCCCATACCCCGCCGGTGCGGTCGGCCGCGGCGATGCAGGCCCTTACCCGAGTGCTCAGCGGCCATCGGCGCGCTCCCCATTCGTATGCTCGGCCCACGCACCGGACACGAACGACTTCATTTCCTGCACAAAAACCGCCTCGTCGAATCGCTGCGCATTGGCCACCATCTTCGTCGCAGAATAGCGGGTTTCATCGAAGGATTGCAGCACCCGCGCCAGCAAGTCCACCGTCGGCTCGTGGAAGAACTCGCCGGTCTCGCCGGGCAGCACCGTGTCCAACGCGCCGCCGGCCGCGAACGCCACCACCGGCCGTCCGGCCGCCTGAGCCTCCACCGGGGTGATGCCGAAATCCTCTTCTCCGGGGAAGATGAACGCTCGGCAGCGTGCGAAGTGACGCCGCACCACTTCGTCATCCTGCCGGCCCAGGAACTCCACGGTCGGCCCGGCCAGCCGTTCCAACGCCGCCCGGTCGCGCCCGGAGCCGATCACCTTCAGCGGCAGACCCAGCTCGGTGCAGGCCCGCACCGCCAGGTCGATCCGCTTGTAGGGCGCCAGCCGCGACACCACCAGGAAATAGTCTTCCGGTTCAGGCACCGGACTGAAAACGCCGGTCGCCACCGGCGGGTAAATCACCGCCGACTCGCGTCCGTAGTAGTCGCGGATCCGCTCGGCCACCGCGTTCGAGATGGCCACAAAGCGGTCCACCCGCCGCGCCGAGCGCCGGTCCCACCAGCGCAGCAGCGCCAGCAGCGGCCGCATACCGACCCGCAACGCCGCCCCCACATCCTCCCGCGCCAGGTAGCCGGCCGGGCTCCACACGAACCGCGTCGGCGTCAGGCAATAGCACACGTGCAGAGTTCGCGCCGGCGTGCGCACCGACTTGCAGAACGCACTGGCGTTGCTGATCACCACGTCGTAGTCGTCCAGCGAAGTCGCGCCAAAGGCCAGCGGGTACACCGGCAGGTACCAGCGATGCCGCCGCACCACCCCAGGTAGTCGTTGCATGAAATTGGTCCGTACGTCGAGTTGTCCGAAGCCCGGGTCTACCAGTTCCGGGGCAAGGATCGAGGTGTGCAGCGGCGCTTCTGGGTACATCGCGGCCAACTCCAGCAGGACCTTCTCGGCCCCGCCCATCTGGTTGAGCCAGTCGTGCACCAGCCCCACTTTCGGCGAACTGTTTACCGCCACCCCTTAGTACGCCCCTTCGCCGCGGATCACCGCCGGGATCGTCCGCAACATAATCTTCACGTCCAGCCCCAGCGACCAGTGCCCGACGTAATAGGCGTCCAGCATCACCATTTCCTCGAACGACAGGTTGCTGCGCCCGCTCACCTGCCACAGCCCGGTCAGCCCCGGCAGCACCCGCAGCCGGGTGTGCGCCCAGTCGTCGTACTGCGCCACTTCTTCGCGAACCTGCGCCCGCGGGCCGACCATGCTCATGTCACCGCGCAGCACGTTGATCAACTGCGGCAACTCATCGACGCTGGTGCGCCGCAGCAGCAGCCCCAACCGGGTGCGCCGCGGGTCGTCCTTGCGCTTGAACAGCGGCTCCGAAGACGAGCCCGGGTAGAGCTTCTCCATCATCTCCTCGGCGTCGGGCACCATCGAGCGGAACTTGTACAGCTCGAACTCGCGTCCGTTGCGCCCCACCCGCACCTGGCGAAACAGCACCGTGCCGCGCGAATCCAGCTTGATCGCCACCACCATCAGCAGCAGCAACGGCGACAGGATCATCAGCAACAGCGCCGCCAGCAGCACGTCCAGGACTCGCTTCTGCACGTGATTGAATCCGGCGATCTCGTTGGTACTGAGGGTGAACAGCGGGATCCCGCCGATTTCTTCGGTGTGCAACCGCCCCGCCTGGATGTCCACCAGGTCCGGCACCACCGTGCAGCGGGCTCCGGTGCGGCGGCAGGCATCGACCGCCTCGCTCACCGCCAGGGTCGCCGCCGGCGGCAGCGCCACGATCGCCCGGCCCACCCGGTGCTCGGCCAGCGCCGCTTCCAGTCCGTCCGGCCCCGCCAACCGCGCGAAGCGACCGAAATCCGATTCGTCGCCGTCGGCGTGGTCCACGAAGCCCACCAGTTGCAGGCCCGACCCCGGGGTGGCCGTCAGTTGCTGCATCAGCATCTTGGCCATGTTCCCGCGCCCCACCACCAGCACCCGTTCCACGTCGCAGCCGCGCTTGAAGCGGGCGATCCGCACCACCCGCAGCGCGTAGCGCCAGATGGCCGTCAGCCCGACTCCGGAGGCGAACAGGTAGCCAAACATCAGCCGCGAAAAGAACGCCGGCCGGAACAGGAAGAACACGATTATCACCGCCGCCGTCGCCAACAGCCCGGCCATCCCCACCTTCGGCACCTCGTCCAGCCAGCGAATCGAGCGTCGGTGGGCGTAGGAGCCGTACAGGTACAGCGCCAGCAACATCACCGCCGTAAAGGTCAGCCCAACCGGCCAGTACTCGCTCAGCGGGGTGAACTGAAACTCGGTCAGGTCCGGGCCGAGGCGCAGTTCGTAGCGCAGCCAGTGGGCCAGCAGGAACCCGCCCACCACCGTCACCGCGTCGCCGAGCAGCGTCAGCAGCGCCCAGCACCGCCGCCCGCCCGGTCCCGCCCCGGTTGCCTGGTCCGACGGCGCGCCGCTGCTCAAGCGCGGCCCGCGGCCAGTCGGTAGGCCTCGCGACAGCGTTCGGCGGCTACGTCCCAGGAAAACTTCCGCGCCTGCGCCAGGCCCTTTTCGCGCAGCTCCGCGCACCGCCCCGCCGCACCCACCAGTCCCATCATTGCCGCGGCCAGTTCGGCATCATCTCCCGGGGTCGTCAACACCCCGGCATCCCCCGCCACCTCCGGCAGCGACGACGCATCCGAGGTCACCACCGGGGTCCCGCAGGCCATGGCTTCCAACACCGGCAATCCAAACCCCTCGTAGGCCGAGGGATACACGAAAACCTGCGCGGAATTATACCAAAGCGCCTGCTCGTCCCCGGGGACAAAACCGGCAAAACGCACCACATCGCCCAGGCCCTCGTCGGCCACCGCCCGTTCGATCGCGCCGTAGCCCCAGCCCGGCCCTCCGGCCAGCACCAGCTCGCCATCGTAACCCGAGCGTCGCAGCCGCCCGAAGGCCCGCACCAACACGTCCACATTCTTGCGCGGTTCCAGGGTGCCCAGGTACAGCACGAATTCGTCCGGCAGGCCCTTTTGCTCGCGGAACTCGGCCACCGAGTCGGGGTCCAGCGGGCGCATGTTCGGGTCGGTCGCCGCGTAGACCACCCGGATCTTCCGCGGGTCGGTGCCGAAATGGCGCACGATGTCGTCGCGGGTGGCCTTCGAGTCGGCAAGGATGACCCGCGCGCGGCGCGCCGCCAATCGGCTCATCACGTTCAGGTACACCCGCCGCCGCCACGGATGCGCCCGCGGCTCCACGATGTAGGACAGATCGTGGATGGTCAGCACCTGCGCCCCCGGCGCCGCCAGTGGGGTTACGTTCAGGAAGGAATGGGTCACGTCCAGCCGGTCGCGCAGCGCCCACCAGGGCAGCGCCGTCTGCTCCCACAGGACCCGCACGGCTGTCCGCAAAGTTGGCAGCCGGGCCCGCCGCACGCGCGTCGCGGCCGGGACCGCGAAGGGCAACTCGCCGACCGAGTCGTTGACGTAGAGCACAAACTCCATCCCATCGCCGGCGACCAGCCGTTCGATGATGGCGCGGGTGTAGCGGCTGACCCCGGCGTTGCGAAAGCCGCTGCCGGTATACATGACCTGGGCGTTGAGACCTACTCGCACCGCGCTCTCGTTCTGGTTACTGGTTTGCTCCCGCCATTCTCAACGCTCCGCCTTCGGCGGTCTTGTCCGCGGGGCGGTGGCGACTCTGCGCATTCCTCAGCCCCAACGCACCGCCACCCCAAAAGAGAACGCCCATCGGAAAGCAAACGGAGCCGGGGCTTTCGCCCCGGCTCCGTCGAAGTTCGACTCTGCGTCGGACTATTCCGGCCCTACTCTCCCAGGACCTCCTGAGTCATCGGGTCGAACAGGTGCATGGTGTTCATGTCCCACACGAGATCAAAGCCCTCGCCGAGCCGCGCCGTCGTCCGTGGGTCGACCCGCGCGATGTACGAGGTATCGTCCCCGGACAGCAGGTACAGGTAAACCTCACTACCCAGTGGCTCCGACACGTCCACCTTGGAGTGAACGATTTCGTTGACCGTGGCGCGCGACGGGGCGAACGCCGGGTCGAAGATGTCCTCCGGTCGCAGACCGAAGATCAGGTCTTCACCGATGTGCGAAGCGATCGAGGCCCGCTTGTCCGGCGGGACGTTCAGCCTGGTCTCGCCACCGAACAGCTCTACAACCATAGCGTCGGCGGTACCACTCAATTTGGCGTCGTAGAAGTTCATCGCCGGGCTTCCAATGAAGCCGGCCACGAACATGTTCACCGGGTTGTCGTAGACCTCCTGGGGCGGCCCGATCTGCTGCAGCACACCATCGCGCAGAACCGCGATCCGCGAGCCCATCGTCATCGCCTCGGTCTGGTCATGGGTGACGTAGATAACCGTGGTCTGAAGTCGCTCGTGCAGCCGGATC
The DNA here is from genome assembly GCA_964631365.1 of uncultured Chloroflexota bacterium. GTDB lineage: Bacteria > Chloroflexota > UBA11872 > UBA11872 > VXNJ01 > JASLPR01. The sequence goes on from CAZVZW010000012.1 coordinate 9,944, forward strand.
AGCTCCGCGCGCGTCTGCACACGCAGCTTGGCGTCCAGGTTCGAGAGCGGCTCATCCATCAGGAAGCACTTCGGCTCACGCACGATCGCGCGACCCAGCGCCACCCGCTGTCGCTGTCCACCGGACAGCTGCTTCGGCTTGCGGTCGAGGAGCTCGCCAATGGACAGCAACTCGGCGGCTTCTTGCACGCGCCGCTCGATTTCCTGCTTCGGGGTTTTGCGCAAGCGCAGCCCGAAAGCCAGGTTGTCGTACACGCTCATGTGCGGGTACAGCGCGTAGCTCTGGAACACCATCGCGATGTCCCGGTCCTTCGGCGCAACATCGTTCACCAGGCGGTCCCCGATGTAGATGTTGCCTTCAGTCAGTTCTTCCAACCCGGCGATCAGCCGCAGCGTGGTTGACTTGCCACAGCCGGACGGACCCACCAACACCAGGAATTCCTGGTCCTGGACTTCGACGTTCAGGTTGCTGACCGCAACAACCTCACCAAATCGCTTGGTGACACCCTGCAAAGTAACGCTCGCCATATGGCGTCGCCCCTCTCGCGCCCGGCCCGCGGCCGCGACGCATGTAGCCGTGCCGTTCGCCATCCTTTGCGAACGCAACCGGCCGGCAAAACCAGAACTATTCGGTAAAAACCGTGTCCTACCGTCGCAACGACCCGCGTAACGGGTCCTCACTTCCCCCCGGCCAATCCTTTGACCTTGAAGGGGCACCTAGGGCGAACCTTATCATTGACGGGGTAGACGGTCAAAGCTCTGCCGGGCCCGCCGAGGCCCCATCTAAACCTGCAAGCGAGGCCCATGCGCTCCAGTATTCCCAAACCGCCGCCGATCGATCATTTCTGGCTCATCCCCGGCCGCCTGGCCGGCGGCGGCCACCCAGGGCGCGCCGGGGAGCAGGCCGCCATCCTCCATGCCATGGAGCGACTGGGCTACGACGCCATCCTCACCCTCACCGAAGACGCGCTGGAACCGGAACCGCTGGCGGAGTACAGCTTTGAATACCTGCACCTGCCGATCTTCAACATGGAAGCCCCCACCATTGAAGAGGGCCAGCGCGCCGTGGCGTTCCTGCGCGAGCGCATCGAGGCCGGCGGCCAGGTATATGTGCACTGCTACGCCGGCTACGGCCGCACCGGCGCGATCCTGGCCGCCTACCTGGTCGCCAGCGGCGCCGGCCCATTTGCCGCCATCGAGCGTGTCCGCTCCGTGCGTCCCGGGGCAATCGAGAGCGCGGCACAGGAGCGCTTCGTCCTCGATTTCGACCGCCATCTCCGAAAGGCCGAATGACCGACCGCTACCGCGATCCCGCCATCAGCCCACCGGGACTCGACGTCGCCGCCGGCCTGCTGGATGAAGCCGTGGAGCAGGGCGTCATTCCCGGGGCCGTCGCCCGGGTCGATGTCGGCGGGCAGACCGTGCTCGAGCACGCCACCGGCCACGCGCAGACCGTCCCCACCACCCGCCCGGTCGCCGCCGACACCATCTACGATCTGGCCTCGCTGACCAAGGCCGTCGTCACCAGCACCGCCATCATGATCCTGGTCGATCGCGGCCAACTCGTACTCGAGCGCCCGGTCGTCGATGTGCTCCCCGACTTCGCCCCCCATGGCAAGAACGACGTCACCGTGCTCCACCTGCTCACCCACACCTCCGGCCTGCCAGCCCGCAACCGGGTCTCGCGCACCGCCACCGACCGCGCCACCACCATCCGCCTGGCGCTGGGCATCTTCCGCTCGTATCTCACCGGCGCCCGCGAGTTGTACACCGACCTAGGTTTCCTGGCCCTGGGCGAGATCGTCGCCCACGTCGCCGGCGTGCCGCTGAACGAGTTCGCCCGCCGCGAGATCTTCCAGCCACTCGGCATGACCGACACCGACTACCGGCCCGACGCCGGCCGCCGCGACCGTTGCGCCGCCACCGAGGACAACCCGGAGCGCGGCGGGGTGATTGTCGGCGCAGTCCACGACGAAAAGGCCCACCTGATGAAGGGCGTGGCCGGACACGCCGGGCTCTTCGGCACTGCCGGCGATTTGGCCCGGTTCGGCCGCATGCTGTTGGGCGGGGACGGCTCCGCCGGTCTTGCCGGTGGTGGCGAGCCTGCCGGAACTCTCGACGGCACGCGCATCCTCTCCCCCGGATCGGCCGCCGCGCTGCTGCGCAATCACACCCCCCACCTGCGCACCGCCCGCGGCCTAGCCTGGGCGCTCAGCCCGAGTACTGGCTTCCAGTTCGACCAGCTCGCCGGTCCCCGCGCCGCCGTCCACACCGGCTTCACCGGGACCTCCATCTACCTGGATCCCGACGAGGACCTGGTGGTCGTGCTGCTCACCAACCGGGTCCATCCATCCCGCGACAACACCACCTACTTCGGCCTGCGCACGCGCTTCCACAACCTGCTCAACGCGATCATCCGCTTCCCGTCGGCCGGATACTCATGACCGGGACGGAAGAAGAGGGCTCGCTCGCCCTCTGTACCGAGTATGGCGGCGACGGCTATATCGAAGAAGAGTTCAGCCCCACCGATCCCGATCCGCAGCTGGTGGGCGGCGTGCGCATCCCCCGTCCCGACTGCGACGGCAAAGGCCACCGGCCAGGACCGGCCCCCCGCCGAATGAAGCGGACTGACCGTCACCCGGCCCGCCCCTTCGCCTCCACGATCCAGCCCTCCCCCTCGCGGTGCTCGATCCCGACCGCCAGCATCAGGTCGTGGACGCCGCGGTTGTAGGTCATGCTGTCGGCGGCGTGCGCATACAGGCGCTGCCGGATCAGCCGCTCGGCGGCCCGGATCAGCGTCCGTTCCCAGTCGTCCAGCGTCCGGTCTTGCCGCGTTTGTGGGTCCAACATATGCAAACAATATACGTACAGCAGCGTAGCCCGCAAGCAGTCCACAACAGCCCCCGGCGGCAGCCTGATACTCTGCCTGCCAGCCGTCCCACCCAGCAACGGAGACCGCCGTGCCCGCCGACACCGACCTGCAGGTAATCTTCTTTGACGCCTACGGCACGATCTTCATCGGCGGCGAGACCGACGACCCCGCCGGGGCCCTGCAGCGCGGGCTGGCCGCGGCGGGCATTGCGGTCGAGCACGAGGTCCTGGGCGTCGCTCTCAAGGCCGAGATGAATTACTACCGCTACAGCCAGCGGGCGGTGCGCACCCGCGAGGACATGGAACAGCTGCGCCGCGAGTGCGGACAGATAATTATCGACGGCATCGGCGGAGCGGAAGTCTGCCCGCTGAGCGATACCGAAGTCGCCGCCATCCTGGTGGCCGCCTTTCCGGGTCGGGTCTTCCCGGAGCTACGCGGCGCCGTCGCCCGGGCCCGCGCCGCCGGCTGCCGGGTGGGTGTTCTCAGCAATTTCAGCTACATGCTGCCGATGATCTTGGGCGACTTGGGTATCGGCGAGTTGTTCGATTTCATCATCCATTCCGCCGGGGTCGGATTTGAAAAACCGCACCCGCGGATCTTCCACGCGGCGTTGCAGGAGGCGCGGGTCGCGCCGCACCAGGCGGCGCTGATCGGCGACACCTACGAGGAAGACGTCGCCGGAGCAACGACCGCCGGGATGGTCGCCGTGTTCCTGGACCGCGCCGGTGAATCCACCGCCCGCCACGGGCTCAAGGCCGACAACTTGCTGGATGCCGTCGAACTGGCCCTGGGCGCCACCGCCCCATCGGCTCCTCCGACCTAGCTCCTAGACCGACCGCAACAGCGTCGCCATCTCCAGCCCCACCTGCCCCGCCTGATAGCCACGATTCGTCGCGTCCGGCTGCGTCCGCACCTCGGCCTGCTGCTCGTTTTCCAGGGTCTGCACGCCGAAGATCACCGGCACATCGGTCTCCAGCCCGGCGTTCATGACCCCGCGCGCGGACTCGCCGGCCACGTACTCGAAATGCGGGGTATCGCTACGGATCACGATTCCCAGGCAGACCACCGCCGCATAGCGGCCGCCGTCGGCGCAGCGCCGGGCCACCAGCGGAATCTCGAACGCACCCGGCACGCGCAATACGTCGATGTCTGTGTCGTCGACTCCGCCTTCGCGGAGCGCCTTCAGCGCACCTTCCAGCAACCGTTCGGTGAACTTCTCGTTAAACCGCGAGACGACCACCGCGAACTTCAGCCCGGCGCCGTCCTGGGAGCCCTGCAGTTCCCGCATCACTCGCCGCCACTCCCGCCGTCGGTGCTGAACACGTGCCCCATCTTTTGCTCCTTCGTGGCCAAGTAGCCAGCGTTGTGCTCGCCCGGCGGAATCACCAGCGGCACCTGCTCCACGATCTCCAGTCCGTAGCCGGAGATCTCGCTGCGCTTGCGCGGGTTGTTGGTCAGCAGCCGGATCTTCGCCAGGCCCAGCTCGGTCAATATCTGCGCGCCGACGCCGTAGTCACGCTCGTCGGGCTGAAAGCCCAGTTCCAGATTCGCCTCCACCGTATCCAGCCCGCCGTCCTGTAGTTCGTAGGCGCGCAGCTTGTTGGCCAGGCCGATCCCGCGGCCTTCCTGGCGCATGTAGAGCACCACCCCCCGCCCCGCCTCGGCCACCAGTTGCAGCGCCGTCTGCAGCTGCGGGCCGCAGTCGCAGCGCATCGAGCCAAAGGCATCGCCGGTCAGGCATTCGTCGTGGACTCGCACCAGCGGCGGCTCGCCGGAAATGTCGCCCATCACCACCGCCATGTGATCCTCGCCGGTGGTCAGGTCGCGAAAGGCGTGGGCGCGAAATTCCCCGTACTCGGTCGGCAGTGCCGTCTCGGCCACCGAGCGCACCAGTTTCTCGCCGCGCCGACGGTGTTCGATCAGGTGGGCGAGGCGGATCACCGCCAGCCCGTCGGCCTCGGCAACGGCGAAGATTTCGTTCAGCGTCGGCCCCTCGCTGTCGGCATTGACCATGCGACTCAGCACCGCCACCGGCGGCATCCCGGCCAGCCGCGCCAGGTCGACCCCGGCCTCGGCAAACCCGGCCCGGCGCAGCACCCCGCCCTCGGTGGCGCGCAGCGGCCGTACGATCCCCGGGGTCGAGAAATCCGCCGCGCGGTAATTGGGATCACCCAGCGCCCGCATCGTCGCCGCCTGGCCCTGCGGCGATTCGGGCCGGTGCTCGTCTTTCAGGTCAGCGGTCTCGGTGAAGAACGGCCGGCGCAGGCTGGTCTCGGTGGTGTTGCGGCTGACCAGGTTGATGCCCAGTTCGTCCAGTCGCTCGTCGTGCACCGCCACCAGCACCGGCGATTCGCTGCGTCGCGTCAGCCAGCTGATGTAGGGGCCGGTTACCAGGCTGGCCGGCGCGCAGTAGCGGCACTCCAGTCCCGGTATCTCCGCCACCACCAGCACCGTCTCGTTGGCGGAGAAGCGGGCAATCGCCTCCGGGATCTCGGTGAAGCGCGCGTCCTCGGTCACCGCGGGGCCGTCCATTCCCGCTCGCCGGACATCATCTTCTCGACATACTTGGCCAGCAGATCGACCTCGACATTGACCCGATCGCCCAGCTTGCCGGAGCCCATCACGATGTGCTCGATGGTGTAGGGGATCAGCGCCACGCCAAAGCGGTTCCCTCTGCAATAGGTGACCGTCAGGCTGACTCCGTCCAGGGCCAGGAAGCCCTTCTCGACGATGTAGCGGGTCAGTTCTTCGGGGGCCTCTAGGTCGTAGACCCGCGACTCGCCATCGGCGGTGATCGCGACGATGCGGGCCGTACCGTCCACGTGCCCCTGCACGATGTGGCCGTCCAGCCGTCCGTTCGCCGCCAGCGGTCGTTCCAGGTTCACCCAGTCACCGGGTTCCAGGTCGCCCAGGTTGGTGCGGCGCAGCGTCTCCGGCATCGCGTCGAAGGTGAACCCGCCGCCGTCGCTGGCCACCGCCGTCACGCAGACGCCGTTCACGGACATGCTGCCGCTGGTCGCGATATCCGCCGCCACCGCCCCGCCTTCCACCACGAACGTCTGCAACCCTTCCCGCCGTTCCACGGCCACGATCGTGCCGAGCTCCTCGATAATGCCGGTAAACATCGCCTCGTCCTGTTTAGGCCGACTCTGCTCCGGGGCCGTAGACGCTGGCGATCGCGGTGATCTGCACGTCCTCCCCGCTGTCCCGCAAGGATACGGCACCAACCGGGCCGATTGACGCGAAATCCGCAGCTTCGGTCCCGGTCACCGGCGCCGGCAGGCCGTCCCCAATTTCAAACGGCGCCACGAAGGCCTCGACCCGGTCCACCAGCCCGGCGTCCAGGAAGGCGCCGAGTACCCGCGCGCCGCCCTCGACCAGCAGTTCCAGCACGCCGCGGCGGCCGAGTTCGTCCAGCAGGGCTTCCAGCCCTTTCTCCAATACCAACAATTCGGCGCCGGCCTCCCGCAGTGCCGCCACCCGCTCCGCCGGGGCATCCGGTCCGGTCACCACCAGCGTCTCTCCCGGCACGTCGTCGCCCAGCATCCGCGCCGTCGCCGACAACCGCAATCGCCGGTCCAGCACCACCCGCAGCGGCTGCCTGCCGGCGTAGCCCTCCAGCCGGCAGGTCAGCAGCGGATCGTCTTTGAACGCCGTCGTGCTGCCCGCCAGTATCGCGTCGGCACGGCGGCGCATTTCGTGGACCCGGCGCATTGATTCTTCGCCAGAAATCTGCCGCCGTGCGCCGTCCGCGCCAGCGATCATCCCGTCCCGTGACATCGCCCACTTGGCGATCACGTAGGGCCACTTCCGCTCCACCCACTTGAAGAAGCCCTGGTACATCTCGGCCGCCGCTTCGCCACCCATCCCCACCTCTACCGCGATCCCCGCCGCCCGCAGGGTCTCCACCCCACCCCGCGCCAGCGGATTCGGATCGCGCACCGCCACGAACACCCGGGCGATTCCGGCCTCCAATACTGCCCCCGTGCAGGGCGGCGTCGCGCCCTGGTGATCGCAGGGTTCCAGGGTTACGTAGAGGTCGGCGCCACGGGCGGCATCGCCGGCCAGCGCCAGCGCCCGACGCTCGGCGTGGAAACCCGGCGTCGCCGCCGTCGCCGCCTGGCCAACGACCTGGCCATCCCGGACCACCACCGCACCCACCGCCGGCAGCGGGCTGACCCGGCTCAGTTGCGCCCGCACCAGGTCCAGCGCCCGCTTCATCCATTCGCTTGCGGGTCCCATCATCAACCTGTTTCCACCTCGATCACCGGCTTACTTCCAGCCCTCAGGCTACCGGATCGCGCCCGGTCTTACGTCCGCGTCCGCTACCATTCGCTTCCCATGCAGGTACTCGGCATCACCGGCAACATCGCCGCCGGCAAAACCCTCATCGCCACCATGCTGGCCGAACGCGGCGCGCACGTGGTCGACGCCGACGCGCTAGTTCACGAGCTGTATCAGCGCGGCACCCCAGTGTTTCAGGCGGTCGCCGCGCGTTTCGGAGACGCGGTCGCCGGACCCGAAGCCATCGACCGCGCCGCCCTGGCGGCCATCGTCTTCGCCGACCGCGCGGCCATGCTGGATCTCGAACGCATCGTCCACCCGACCGTCGGCGACGCCATCCGCGCCCGCCTGGACGACCGTTCCTCCGGCGCTCCCGCCGTCATCGAGGCGATCCGCCTGGTCGAGGGTACCGGCGCCGATCTGATCGACCGGCTCTGGATCGTCACCGCCCCGCGCGACGAGCACATCGCCCGGCTGGACAGACAGCGTGGATTGGACCACGCCGACGCCGAGCAGCGCCTCGACGCCCAAACTACGCCGGAGGAAAAAGAGCGCACCTTCAACGAACGCCGCCCCGGGGTCCCGGTTAGCTACATCGAGAACCCCGGCTCGGTCGAGGAACTGCGCGCCACCGTCGACTCCGCCTGGAAGGTCTTCTTGACCGACTAGCCCCGAAGCTGCTCCCACACTCGCTCCACCACCGCCGAATCGTTCCCCACCACCAGGTACACGTCGTTGCCGTCACGGAACAGCCGCGCCGAATGAAACTCCCGGTCCCAGGTCACCAGGTCGCTCGCCACCACCGTCCGGGCCGCGCCGGCGCTGAACGAATCCAGCCAGTCGCCCTGCACGAACAACGTCGCCGCGTCCCAGAACTCATCGGCCACCACTGCGTCCCAGCGGGTCTTCAGCACCAGCAGGTTGTCCATGCCGTCCTGGTAGATCGCATATTCGTCGCCGCGCCAGCCGCTGGCGAGACCGACGGGACCGAATTCGCCGAACAGCAGTTCCAGGAAGAACGCGCCCATCACGTTGCGGCGCAGTTTGTGCCAGCCGTCCAGCGCCGACTCGCTCAGGTCCGGCAGTTCGACGTCCTCCGGTAACTCCCTGGCCAGGTACTTGTCCGGGTATATGATCTGCTCGGTCGAGGCTGGCAGGTCGGTGTAGGCGGCATCCACCAGGTCCCAGCCACCCGCGGTCAGCAGCGCCTCGACGAAGCCCCAGCCGGCGGTGTAGGAGAAGCCCAGTAAGTCGTTCAGGAAGTCCCGCGCGCGGCTCGGCGGCAGGCTCGTGGCGCTGTCGGCGGCCAGGAATTCGCCCAGTTCCTCGGTGGTCACCACCCGGTAGAACGCCACCACCCCAGCCGCCGTCGCGTCACCCTCGACCAGCGCCGTGAACGCCGCCAGCACGTCCCCATTATCGGTGCCGATCCGGTCGTCAATCGCCCCCAGGTCGAACGCCGCATCCTGCAGCGCGTGGACGTACTCGTGGGTCAGCACGAACTTCAACATCGCCATCCCGCCGTCGCCGCCGTCAATGACGTACATGGTCTTGGCGTCCTGGTCGTAGAAGCCCAGGATGTCGGCGCCCAGCAACTCGAGTTGCAGGTTCAGGATGTCCTCGCCCGGAGCCAGGAGGCCCAGCAGAGTCCATTCCAGCGCGTCCAATTGCTGCTCTTCGGGCGGGTAGTCGGCGGCAATCAGCCCCAGCAGGTATTCGGCCAGTTGCTCGCGATCCAGCAGCCCCGGCGCAATCTCGATCGCCGGCAGTCCGCGTATCTCCAGCACCACCGGCGCGACCTCGACCAGCACCGCCTCGGCCTCCGGGGCGGGGGGCAGAGCCGACCAGTCGGGAGTCGGGGTGGGTGATAACTCCGGCGGGGTGGTCTTGTGCGGAGCCGGCCCAGTAGTGGTAGTCGCCACCGGCGGTTTTGTCTGAGTGACTACCGCGTCGTCGACTGGCAGCGTGGGCACCGCCGTGGGCACTAATGCCAGCGCCGGGGATGCTACCACGGTGGATTCAGACCCGGAGCAGCCCGCCAGCAGCAGCGCCAGCAGCAGCGCCGACCACGCGACCCTGAAATGCCGTCCGACTAGAATCCGGAACACAAACTCGCCAACCCCGCGAAAAACCGCGACCGTAAGCATAAATCAACCTGCGGCCCCCGTTTGTAGCCGATCCACCCCCGGAGCAATCCATGAAGATCCAAGCCTTCAACGTCTATCATCTGAACTGCACCCTCGAGCACACCGCCTGGAATTCGGTCACCGCCCACGCCACCCGGCCGGCGCTGGTGGTCGAGGTGGTCACCGCCGACGGCATTTCGGGCTGGGGCTCGGCTTCCGGCGGGGCGCGCGGCGGCGAAGACCGGCTTACCGTCGCCGCCGAGTTGCTGCCCGGCCGCGACCTGCGTGATTGGGGCCGGTTGCTGGCCGAGCTGACGCCGGTCCACGGCCGCGGCCGCAACGCTGTCGCCGCCGTCGAGACCGCGCTGTTCGACGCGCTCGGCCGGACGCTCGACATGTCGATCGCGCAGCTACTGGGCATCCAACGCGATCGCGTCCCAGCATACGCCTCCGGCGGCTACTACTACGACCATCTGCCCAATCGCCGCGACCTGCTGCGCCGGGAAATCGCCGACGCCCGCGAGCGCGGCTTTCGCTACTACAAGATGAAGATCGGCCGCTCCGCCCCGGAGGACGACCTGGACGACATCCACGCCGCGCTCCACGCCGCCGGCAACGGCATGCAGATCGCCGTCGATCCCAACTGCGCCTACTCCTACCCGGTCGCCTTGGAAGTCGGCCACGCGCTCGATGACCTGGGCGTGCTCTGGTACGAAGAACCACTGCCGAAGCGCCAGTTGGACGCCTACCACGAACTGCGCGGCAAGCTCGAAATCCCGGTCACCGGCGGCGAGGGCTACTCCGATCTCGGCGAGTTCCAGCAGGCGCTGGCGGCCCGCGCCATGGACATGGTCCAGCCCGATCTCAGCGGGGCCGGCGGCTACCAAGTCTGCCTCGATGTCGCCGCGCTTGCGACGGCCCACGGCGCCGCCTGCTTCCCACACTGCTGGGCCGACTCGCTGCACATCGTCGCCAGCCTGCACCTGCTGGCCGCCCTGCCGACCACCGCCGGGATCGAGTTCGGAGTACCGCCGTTGCTCGAATACGACGTCACCGAGAACCCGATCCGCATGGAGCTGCTGGGCGGCGAGCCGCCGGTGGACACCGACGGCTGCGTGGCCATCCCGGAGGCCCCCGGGCTGGGCTTCGATGTCGACCGCGCGGCCCTGGCAAAGTTCGCCGTCGACTGAGAACCGGTCCCGGCCTTCTGCTAACTTCCCTCTACCAAACCGACACCACCGCAAAGGCGGGATCAGGATGAAAGTCACCGAAGTCACGACCCACATAATCAACTCAACCTGGCGCAACCTGGTGTTCGTCCGCGTGCACACCGACGCCGGCATCATCGGCACCGGCGAATGCACTCCGGTGTACGGCACCGGTGCGATGGGCACCGAGGCCGCCGCCCGCGAGATCGCCGCCTATCACCTGGTCGGCCGCGACCCGCTGGACATCGAGGCCTTCTACGACCGCGCCTTCCGCGAGAGCTTCTGGGGCCGCAACCCGGGCGTGCTCTTCATGGGTGGGGTCAGCGGACTCGAACAGGCCCTCTGGGATATCGCCGGCAAGGCCATGGACGTGCCGGTCTGGCGATTGCTGGGCGGCAAGTGCCGCGACCAGCTGCGTCTCTACGCCAACGGCTGGTACATGGAAGCCCGCACCGAGGGCAAGCTCCAGGCCTATGTCGACGCCGCCAAACGGGTCGTCGACGACGGCTTCACCGCCATGAAATTCGACCCCTTCATGGGCAGTCCGACCCTCAATGACGCCATCCCGCCGAAGCACATCGATACCTTCCGCGACGGCCCCATCGTGGAGCGCGTCGCCGCCGTCCGCGAGGCCGTCGGGCCCGATGTCGACATCATCGTCGAAGTCCACGGCTGGCTCGACGTGCGCACCGCCATCCGCTTTGGGCAGAAGTTCGCGCCCTACGCGCCGATGGCTTACGAAGAACCCATCGAGCCGACCAACGTCGACGCCATGAAGAAGGTCTCCGACCGAGTCGATATCCCGATCGCCTCCGGCGAGCGCATCTACACCCGCTACGGCTTCCGCGAGTACATCGAGCAGCAGGCGCTGGACATCATCCAGCCCGACATCGGCATCTGCGGCGGGATCGCCGAGATTCGCAAGCTCGCCGCCCACGCCGAGACCTATCACATCGGGTTCGCGCCCCACAACTGCAACGGCCCGGTGGCCACCGCGGCCACCGTCCACGCCGACTTCGCCACCACCAATTTCGTCATCCAGGAGTGGTTCCCCTACGAACTACCGGAGCACTACGGGCTGGTCAACCACGCCTACGAGCCGACCCACAAAGACGGCTACCTGGACCTGCCCGAGCGACCCGGTCTGGGCGTCGAACTCACTGAGTTGGCGCTGGCCAATAACACCTACAAACCCCTCCGTGAGACGCCCTCTTCCAGCTTGTGAGAGAGTAGGGGCCCATCTCCAACCAACGGCGGTAGCGGCAATGGCCCTCACGATCACTGAATTCCGCGCCCGGAAGGGCTCCGACCAGAAGCTGGCGTTGCTGACCGCCTACGACGCCCCGGCGGCCCGGGCCGTCGAGGCCGCCGGCATCGACGCCATCCTGGTCGGCGACAGCCTGGGCACCAACGTGCTCGGTTACGACTCGGTGGTGCAGGTGACGGTGCGCGACATCGCCCACCACGCGGCGGCGGTCGCCCGCGGCGCCACCGACACCCTGCTGATCGCCGACCTGCCCTTCATGAGCTACCAGGAATCCGACCGCCAGGCGCTGCGCAACACCCGCCGGCTGATCCAGCGCGGCCGCGCCCACGCGGTGAAACTGGAGGGCGGCCGCGCCGTCGCCGACCGGGTCGGCGCCATCGTCGCCGCCGGGGTGCCGGTGATGGGCCACCTGGGGCTGACCCCGCAGGCGGTACATCAACTGGGCGGCCTTCATGCCCAGGCCCGCGACTACGATTCGGCCCGGGCGCTGCTCGACGACGCGCTGACGATCCAGGAAGCCGGCGCCTTCGCGGTGGTTCTGGAAGCCATCCCCCACGAACTCGGCCGGCTGGTCACCGAGCGGCTGGCGATCCCCACCATCGGCATTGGCGCCGGGCCGGCCTGCGACGGCGAGATCCAGGTCCTGCACGATGTCGTCGGGTGGAACCCCGACTTCCTGCCGCGTCACTCGCAGCGCTTCGGCGACTCGACCAAGGCCACCGCCTACATCGTCGAGAAGTACATCGCGGCCATCCGCGGGGGCGAGTTCCCGACGGA
>CAZVZW010000013.1:0-22213 GCA_964631365.1 uncultured Chloroflexota bacterium
TACGTTGGTGGAACTACCCACCGTGCCCCATTCGCGCTCCCCGTCCGAGGATAGAATCAGCACCCGGGTGCCGGCGGCGGTGCCGGCCTCGCTGTCGAGAATCCGCACTTTGTAGTCAACAAGTCGCACCGCGGCCACCTCCGGGAAGGCCGGTAGCAGCGCCTTGCGAAAGGCCTCGTCCAGCGCGCTGACCGGGCCGTTGCCCTCGCCAGCGGTGTGGACGATCTCGTCGTTGATCCGGATCTTGACCATCGCTTCGCTGAGCGACGACTGGCCGTCGCGAGTCTCGACGAAGGCGATGAAGTCGACCAGTTCGAAGGGGGCCCGGTAGCCCTCTTCCTTGCGCCGCAGGATCAGCTCGAACGACGCCTCGGCGCCCTCGAACTGAAAGCCCTCGGCCTCCAGCAGCTTCAACGTCGAGGCGGTGGCGGCGGCACCCTCACGCGACTGGGCGATGCCCAGCTGGGCGGCGCGGGAGGCCACACTGGCGGTGCCGGCCAGTTCCGACACCAGGATGCGCTGGTGATTGCCCACTGTGGCTGGGTCGACGTGCTGGTAGGCCTGGTCGTACTTCGCCGTTGCGCTGGCGTGGTAGCCGGCCTTGTGGGCGAAGGCGCTGTGGCCCACGTAGGCCATCTGCGTCGGCGGGTTCATGTTGGCGATCTCGGACACGTAATGAGAAAGCTCGGTCAGGCGCTCCAATTGCTCCGCCGCCACGCAGTCGTAGCCCAGCTTCAGTTGCAGGTTGGGGATCACCGTGCAGAGATTGGCGTTGCCGGTGCGCTCGCCTAGGCCGTTGATGGTGCCGTGGATTTGGGTGGCTCCGGCGGCGACCCCGGCCAGGGTCCCGGCGGCCGCCAGGTCAGCGTCATTGTGGGTGTGGATGCCCACCGCGCAGCTCGTGCGCTTCACGATCTCGGCGGTGATGTCGTGCAGTTCGTCCACCAGCGAGCCGCCGTTGGTGTCGCAGAGTGCGATCCAGTCGGCGCCGGCTTTTTCGGCGGCGTCAACGCACGCCAGGGTGAAGTCGCGGTCGGCCTTGAAGCCGTCGAAGAAGTGCTCCGCGTCGACGATCACCTCCACGCCCTGCGCCTTCAGGTAGCTGACCGTGTCGGCGATCATCGCCAGGCCCTCGGCGTGGTCGGTTTCGAGGATTCGGCTCACCTGGAACTCGGAGAATTTGGCGACGATCGTCATCGCCGGTGCGCTGGTGGCGACCAGCGCCTGGACCCCGGCGTCGTCCTCGCAGCGGACGTTCTTGTAGCGGGTGGCGCCGAAGGCGGTTACGCGTGAGTTCTGCCAGGTCATCGCCGCCGCCTGCCGGAAGAACTCCTGGTCCTTCGGGTTGGCCCCGGCGAAACCGCCCTCGATGTAGTCCATGCCGAAGCCGTCGAGGCGGCGGGCGATCTTGAGTTTGTCGGACGATGAGAAGGAGATGCCTTCACCCTGGGCGCCGTCACGTAGGGTGGTGTCGAAGAGGAATACTTTGCTCATTTGGAGACCGACTTTCTTGGTGATGGGTTGGACATTGGCGGGATCGACCCGGTCGGCGGGGCTAGTGAGCGGTGATCTCCGCAATGATCGCGTCGCCCATGCCGGCAGTACCGACATGTGGCGACCCATCCTCCTGGATGTCCGGAGTGCGTACTCCGCGGGCCAGGACGGCGTCGACGGCGTGCTCGACGGTCCGGGCTTCGGTTTCAAGTTCAAACGAATACCGTAGCATCAGGGCGGCGCTGAGAATTGTCGCGATCGGGTTGGCGATATCACGGCCGGCGATGTCGTTGGCCGCGCCGTGGATCGGTTCGTACAGCCCGGCCCGGCCCTCGCCGAAGCTGGCCGAGGGCAGCACGCCCAGCGACGCGGCCAGAACGGCCATCTCGTCGCTGAGGATGTCGCCGAATAAGTTTCCAGTCACGACCACGTCAAAATCCCGCGGTGTTTGCACGAGCCTCATAGAAAAAGCATCGACACGTATGCTCTCGAACTTGATATCCGGGAACCCCGCGGCCACCTTCTCGGCGACCCGCCGCCACAGCGCCGAGCTCTCCAGCACGTTGGCCTTGTCCACCGAGGTAACGCTTTGATGGCGTTCCGCGGCGAGTTCGAACGCCCGGGTCACCACTCGCCGGACCTCGGGTTCCGAATACACCATCGTGTCGCGGGCGGCCGGTTGGCCGTCGACTTCGTAGGGCCCGCGCGGCTCGCCGAAATAGGCGCCGCCGGTGAGTTCGCGCAGCACCAGCATGTCCACTCCGCGCAACACTTCGGGCTTCACCGGCGAGGCGTCGATGAGGTGGTCGATGACCTTCATCGGGCGCAGGTTGCCCCAGAGTTCCAGTTCCTGGCGCAGCGTCAGCACGGCCCGCTCCGGGTGGCGGCCCTTTACGGGCACGCCGCCGGCGATGCCGCAGGCGCCCAGCAGAATGGCGTCGGCGGCGCGGGCGCGGGCGATTACTTCGTCGGTCAGTTCGATGCCGTGCGCTTCGACGGCCCCGGCGCCGATCACGGCGTGCTCGGCCGTAAAGGTGTGGCCGAAGCGAGCGCCGATGGCTTCGAGGACACGTCGGCCCTGCTCGACGATTTCCGGTCCGATGCCATCACCGGGGGTGTAGAGGATGTGGAACTCAGCCATATTCTTGCGAAAGCTTTCTAGATAAAACCGGCGACGAAGTCGCCCATTTCACTGGTGCCCATGCCCATCCGCCCGGCGCTCATCGATTCGATGCGGCCGCTCTCCAGCGCCTTGATGACGGCGTTCTCGACCCGGTCGGCGGCGTCGGCCTCGCCCAGGTGACTCAGCATCATCTGCGCCGCGTTGATCGCCGCCAGCGGGTTGATTACATCCTGGTCGGTGTACTTGGGCGCGGAGCCGCCGATCGGCTCGAACATCGAGACGCCTTCGGGGTTGATGTTGCCGCCGGCGGCGATGCCCATGCCGCCCTGGATCATCGCCCCCAGGTCGGTGATGATGTCGCCGAAGAGGTTGTCGGTGACCAGCACGTCGAACCATTCCGGGTTCTTGACGAACCACATGCAGGCGGCGTCGACGTGCATGTAGTCGCGCTTGATGTCCGGGTACTCCTCGCCGATCTCGTTGAAGGCGCGCCACCAGGTGGCCCCGGCGAAGGTGAGCACGTTGGTCTTAAAGACCAGGTGCAGCAACTTTTCTCGGTTGCGCTGGCGGGTGAGCTCGAAGGCGTAGCGGATGGCCCGCGCGGCCCCGTGGAAGGTGGTCTGGTTGACCTGAGTGGAGACCTCCTGCGGGGTGCCCTCGTAGAGAATCCCGCCCATGCCGGCGTAGATGCCTTCGGTGTTTTCACGGACGACCGTGAAGTCGATGTCCTCCGGGCCCTTGTCGCGCAGCGGGGTCTCGACGTTGGGATATAGCTTCACCGGGCGCAGATTGATGTATTGGTCCAGCTGGAAACGGGCGCTGAGGAGGATGCCCTTCTCCAGGATGCCCGGGGCGACGTCCGGGTGGCCGATCGCGCCGAGCAGGATGGCGTCGAATTCGCGCAGTTCGTCGACGGCGCCTTCGGGCAGGGTCTCGCCGGTCTTCAGGTAGTGCTCGCCGCCCCAGCCGAACTCGATGGTCTGGTAGGGAACGCCGGTGGCGTCCATCGCCTTCAGAGCCTCGACGATTACTTCGGGGCCGGTGCCGTCGCCGGGGATGACCGCGATGTTGTGCATGGAATTGATCCTCGGGGTTGCCGATGGCGCGGAGGGTGGCCGCGCCGGGTTGAAGCCAGAACCAATAGTTTAGCCGCCGAAGCCCGCGATGTAGGGAAGACGGTCGTGGACCGATTGCGTCCCGTCGGGCGCGCCCAGCAACTCGCCCAGCGCGTCCCAGCGACCGCTGATCAGGCTCTCGCGCACGGCCTCCGGCATCCCAGCCGAGAAGCTCAGGTCACCCGCGGAGACGGTGCCGGCCTTGAGGTCGATGCTGATTTCGGCGCCCGGGTCGGCGTCGGCCGCGTCCTGGAGTTGCCCGATCTCTGCTTCATCCAGCACCACGCAGGGAATTCCCAGCGTCAGGCTGTTGCCGAAGAAGATCTCGCCAAAGCTCTGACCGACCACCGCGCGGATGCCCCAGCGCTGCAGCGCCTGCGGGGCGTGCTCACGCGATGAGCCCGAGCCGAAATTGTTGTTGACCAGCAGGATCGCGGCATCGGCGAAGCGCGGGTCGTCGAAGGGGTGCGCGCCGGCGGCCTGCTTGCGGTCGTCCTCGAAGGCATGCTCGCCGAGCCCGTCGAAGGTGACGGCGCGCAGGTAGCGCGCCGGGATGATGCGGTCGGTGTCGATGTCGTTACCGCGCACCGGCATGCCCGTGCCGGAAACGTTCGTGATGATTGATTCAGCCATGTTGTTACTCTCGGTTCCCTAGACGAGTTCGCGGACGTCGGTGACTTCGCCGGCCACGGCGGCCGCAGCCACCATCGCCGGGCTCATCAGCAGTGTGCGCCCGGTGGGGCTGCCCTGGCGGCCCTTGAAATTGCGGTTGCTGGTGGAGGCCGACATCTGGTCGCCGATCAGCTTGTCGGAGTTCATCGCCAGGCACATCGAGCAGCCGGCCTCGCGCCACTCAAACCCGGCCGCGCGGAAGATTTCGTCCAGGCCCATTTCCTCGGCCTGCTCACGGACTCGCTGCGAGCCGGGCACTGCCAGCGCCTTGACCCCGGCGGCGACCTTGCGGCCTTCCACCACCGCGGCGGCCTCGCGCAGATCGGAGAGCCGGCCGTTGGTGCAAGAGCCGATGAAGGCCACGTCAATCGGTCGCCCGGCGATCGGCTGGCCGGCGTCGAGTTGCATGAACTTCAGCGCCTCGGCGGCGCTCGCGGCGTCGGGGCCGTCCAATTGCGCCGGATCGGGCACCGGTTGTCTGATCCCGACCACATGGCCCGGGTTGATGCCCCAAGTGACCATCGGCTCGATCGCCGCGCCGTCCATCGCCACCACGTCGTCGTAGTCGGCGTTGACCTCGCTGTGCAGCCCGCCCCACCAGTCGGTCGCCCGCTCGAAGTCGCCGCCGGCCGGCGCATAAGGCCTTCCGCGGAGAAACTTGTAGGCGGTTTCGTCGGGGTTCACGTAGCCGATCCGGGCGCCACCCTCGATAGACATGTTGCAGACCGTCAGGCGGCCTTCCATGGACATCCGGTCGAAGACCTCGCCGGCGTACTCGTGGGCATAGCCCACCCCGCCGTGCACCCCGAGCCGGCCGATGATGTGCAAAATGACGTCCTTGGCGAAGACGCCGTTGCCGAGCCGGCCGTTGACCTCGATGCGGCGCAGCTTTGGCTTCTCGACCGCCAGGCACTGCGTGGCCAGTACGTCCCGCACCTGTGAGGTGCCGATGCCGAAGGCCACTGCCCCCAGTGCCCCGTGGGTGCTGGTGTGGCTGTCGCCGCAGGCGATCGTCATGCCCGGCTGGGTGAGCCCCAGCTCCGGCCCGATCACATGCACGATGCCCTGCCGGCCGCTGGCCTCATTGAAGAACTCGATGCCGCCGTCGGCGACGTTGCGCTCGATCTCGACGAACATCTGCTCGGCCATGTCATCGGCCAGTGGGCGGGCCTCGCCGTCGGTCGGAATGATGTGATCGACGGTCGCGAAGGTCCGGCCCGGAAAGCGCACGCCGAGGTCGCGCTCGCGTAGCATCTGGAACGCCTGCGGGCTGGTGACCTCGTGGATCAGGTGCAGCCCGATGAAGAGCTGGGTTTGGCCGGAGGCGAGTTCGCGGACCGTATGAGCGGCCCAGACCTTGTCCAATAATGTTTCGCGCATATCGTTACCTTTCGCAGGCGTGTTTATTTAACAGGATGGCATATTGGGTGGTGGTACCGGCTACTAGACTGAGGCGGTCTCGGGTTTCGCCGGCTCGCCGCTGCCCAGCACGTCCAGCAGCCGGTTCAGGGCATTCATGTAGGCCTGGGCGCTGGCGACGATGATATCGGTGTCGGAGCCGTGCCCGGTGAAGGCACGGCCGCGTGACTCGATCTTGATTGTCACCCCGCCGAGCGCGTCGATGCCCTCGGTCACCGAAAGGACGGTGAACTCGGTCAGCACGTTGGGCACGTCGACGATGCGGTTGATGGCCTGATAGACGGCGTGGACCGGGCCGTCGCCGAGGGCGGCGTCTTCCAGCACCTTGCCATCGTCGGTTTTCAGGCGCACGGTCGCCGTTGGGATTCCGCCGGTGCCACAGGTGACTTGCAACAGATCGAGCTCGTAGGTCTGGTGGAAGGCGCGGTGGGCGCGGTCCTCCAGGATGGCCTCGATGTCGCGGTCGGTGATTTCCTTCTTGCGGTCGGCGATGCGCTTAAACGACTGGAAGATGTCCTCGAATGCCTTGTCGTCTTCGATTTCGGCGCCCATTTCCTTCAAGTGATTACGCACCGCGTGGCGGCCGGAGGTCTTGCCGAGCACGATCTTGCTGCCGCCCTGGCCCACGTCCTCGGGACGCATGATTTCGTAGGTGGTGCGCTCCTTGAGCATGCCGTCCTGGTGCAGCCCGGAGGAGTGGGCGAAGGCGTTGCCGCCCACGATGGCCTTGTTCGGTGGGACCACCATGCCCATGTGCGCGCTGACCATGCGGCTGGTGCGCAGCAGCTCCGGGGCGTTGATCGCGGTGTCAGCCTGGTAGAAGTCCTGGCGGGTGCGCAGGGCCATCACGATCTCTTCCAGCGAGGCGTTGCCGGCGCGCTCGCCGACGCCGTTGACGGTGCACTCCACCTGGCTGACGCCGCGCATCACGCCGGTCAGGGAGTTCGCCGCCGCGTGGCCCAGGTCGTCGTGGCAGTGCACCGACACGATGACGTCGTTGATGCCGGGGACATTGTCCATGCAGTAGCTGACCAGCTCGCCGAACTCGTCCGGCATCGAGTAGCCGACGGTGTCCGGGATGTTCACGATGGTGGCCCCGGCGCGGATGGCCGTCGCCAGCACCTCCACCAGGAACTCGCGGTCGGAGCGGGTGGCGTCCATGGTCGAGAATTCGACGTGCGGCGCCAGATTGCGGGCGAACTTAACCGTGTGCTCGGTCAGCTCGACCAGCTCGGCGTGGGTGATCTTGAGCTGCTGCTCGAGGTGGATGTCGGACGTGGAAATGACGGTGTGCAGCAGCGGCTTCGTGGCGTCCTGCAGCGCTTTCCAAGTGCGGCTGAGTTGATCTTCCTTGAAACCGGAGAGCGCGGCGATCTCCACATTCTTGAATTCGCGCGACATGAACTGCACGGCTTCGAAGTCGCCCGGGGAGGTCGAGGGAAACCCGGCCTCGATGACGGTCACGCCCAGCTTCTGCAACTGCCGGCCGACTTCAATCTTCTCTTCGAGGGTCAGCGCGCCGCCGGCGGCCTGCTCGCCATCGCGCAACGTAGTGTCGAAAATGCGAATGGTTCTCAATTGTCTGTCCTTGCTGAATCGATCGGTGGCCACCGGCGGGCGGTGGCGCTAGGAAGTGCCCCGGTTATCCCCTTCCGCGCCGCGAACGGGCGAAGGGGCGGGCAAGCGCGAGGCGCAGTGCTAAAGATAGATCGATTGCAGAGGTCATGAGAACCCCAGATTACTCCCGACGGCCTTTGAGGTGCGGCATCATATCACGCAGTTCCTGGCCCACCGTCTCAATTTGGTGGACCTTATCTTTGTTGCGCAGGGCATTGTAGGCGGGCCTTCCGGCCTGGTTTTCCAGAATCCAGTTGCGGGCGAAGGTGCCGTCCTGGATCTCGGCCAAGATCTGCCGCATCGCCGCGCGCGACTCGTCTCCTATAACTCTCGGACCGGACACTAGGTCTCCGTACTCGGCGGTGTCGCTGATGGAGTAGCGCATGTAGTCGATGCCGCCCTGGTACATCAGGTCGACGATCAACTTGAGCTCGTGCAGGCACTCGAAGTAGGCCAGCTCCGGCTGGTAGCCGGCCTCGACCAGAATCTCAAAGCCGGCCTTCACCAGCGCGGTGGTCCCGCCGCAGAGCACCGACTGCTCGCCGAAGAGATCGGTCTCGGTCTCTTCCTGGAAGGTGGTTTCAAGGATGCCGGCTTTGGTGGCGCCGAGCCCGCGGGCGTAGGCTAGGGCGGTCTCGCGGGCGCGGCCGGTGGCGTCCTGGTGAACTGCAAACAGCGCCGGCACGCCGACGCCTTCCTCGAACTGGTCACGCACGATGTGGCCCGGTCCCTTAGGGGCGACCATGGCGATGTCGACGTCGTCCGGCGGCACGATCTGGCCGTAGTGGATGTTGAAGCCATGGGCGAAGAGGATCATGTTGCCGGCCTGCAGGTTGGGCGCGATGTCCTTCTCGTAGGCGTCGGGAGCGTCCTGATCGGGCACGACCACCATGGAGAGGTCGGCGCTGGCGACGGCTTCTCCGGTGGGCAGCACCAACAGGTCGGAGCTCTCGGCGCGGGCCCAGGAGCCGCTGCCTTCGCGCAGCCCGACAACCACGTCGACGCCACTGTCCTTCAGGTTCAGCGCGTGGGCGTGGCCCTGGCTGCCGTAGCCGATGACGGCCACCTTCTTGCCTTCAAGTTCGCGGGGATCCGCGTCGGAGTCGTAGTAAACCCTGGCCATCCGGAACCTGCCCTTGTAGTGATCGACCGTCGCCGGCCGCTATTTGGCGCCGTTTCCCCCCCGGGACATCGAGACTACCCCGGTACGGGTCAGCTCGAGGATGCCGAAGTCGCCGGCGACTTCGAGGAAACGGTCGATAGTGTACGGCGAAGCGGTGATTTCGACTATCAGCGAATCGCGGGCCACATCGACGATCTCGGCGTCGAAGGCCCGGGCGATGCCCACCACCTCGGCGCGCTCGGCACTGCGCGCCGACACCCGAATCAGCGCCACCTCTTTGTCCACGCGGGTCTCTTCGGTCAGGTCCAGGACCTTGATGACTTCGACCAGCTTGTAGAGTTGCTTCTCGCACTGCTTGATGTGCGGGCCGCGGCCTTCGACGACGATGGTCATGCGCGAGATGCCGGGCACCTCGGAATGGCCGACGTTGAGGCTGGCGATGTTGTAACCACGACGCCGAAAGAGCATCGCGACCTTGGTGAGTACACCGGGATGATCCTGCACGAGCGCGACCAGGGTGCTGTATTCAGTGGTGGCCATGATTATCGCTCCACCGTTTCGGCGAGACTGGTGCCCGGATCGACCATCGGGAACACGTCTTCGTTGGGGTCGACGGCGAAATCGATCAGGACCGGGCCGTCGTGGGCCATTGCCTCGTCGATCGCCTTGCGGGCGTCCTCGTTGGAGCCGGCGGCGATGCCGTGGATGCCGAACGCTCGGGCCACTGCGGCGAAGTCGGGATTGTGCAGCTTCGCACTCATCAGGCGGCCGCCGTAATAGCGATTCTGAAACTGGCGGATCATTCCGAGGTGGCCGTTGTTGAGCACCGCGATCTTCACCGGCAGGTTGTATTCGGCGAGCATGGCCAGCTCCTGGATGTTGATCTGCAGTCCGCCGTCGCCACTGATCGACCAGACGGTGTCGTCGGGTTTGGCGATCTGCACGCCGATGGCCGCCGGCAGGGAATAACCCATGCCGCCGAGTCCGCCGGCGGAGAAGAAACTGAGCGGCTTGTCGTAGAAGAAATGCTGTGCTGTCCACATCTGGTTCTGGCCGACGTCGCCGATGATCTTCGCCTCGCCCTTGGTGGCCTCGTAGATGTTGCGCACCACCCGCTGCGGCAGTAGGGTCTCGGTCTCACGAATCTCGTGCGAGGGGTGATCGGTCTTCAGTGAGTTCAGGTGGCCCAGCCAGGCGGCGCGGTCGCCGGCCTCGATCTGCGGATTCAGCGCGCCCAGGGTCAGCTTGACGTCGCCGACGATCGGCACCGCCGTTGGCACGACCTTCTCGATCTCCGCCGGGTCGATGTCGATGTGCACGATGTTGGCGTTGGGGGCGAAGTCCTTAACCCGTCCGGTGACGCGGTCGTCGAAGCGCATGCCTAGGGCGATAATCAGGTCGCACTCGTGGACCGCGATATTGGCGTAGTACATGCCGTGCATCCCCAGCATCCCGAACGACAGGTCGTGGGTCTCGGGGAAGTTGCCCACCCCGTGCAGCGTAGTTATTACCGGGATGCTGGCCTTCTCGGCCAGTTCCTTTAGCTCGTCAAACGCCTCGGATATCGCGACGCCGTGGCCCGCCAGGATCACCGGCTTCTCGGCGGCGTTGATAGCCTCGGCGGCGCGCTGGATCATGCGCTTGTGCCCCAGCCCGGCCGGGCGATAGCCGTGGATCTTGACGTCGGTCGGCGTCGCGATGTCGGTGGTGTCGGTCAACACGTCCTTGGGCACGTCGATGTGCACCGGGCCGGGCCGGCCGCTGCGGGCCAGGTAGAACGCCTCGGCCACCACCTGCGGCAACTCTTCGACATCCTTGACCAGGTAGTTCTGCTTGGTGACCGGGATCGAGACGCCAGTGATGTCGGTCTCCTGGAAGGCGTCGGAGCCGATGGTGGGGGTGGCGACCTGGCCGGTGACGAAGATCACCGGCACGGAGTCCATCATCGCGCTGGCCATGCTGGTGACCAGGTTGGTGGCGCCGGGGCCGGAGGTGGCGGTGCAAATGCCCACCCGGTTCAGAGCCCGGGCGTAGCCGTCGGCGGCGTAGCCGGCGCCCTGCTCGTGGCGCATCGAATAGTGCGTCAGGTCGGGGTAGTGATAAAGCGCGTCGTAGAAGGGCAGGCTGGCTCCGCCGGGCATGCCGAAGATGGCACCGGTGCCTTCGGTCAGCATGGCTTCGCAGATGATCTGCCCGCCGGTGCGCTGTTTGTTTTCGCTCATTCTTGTTCGCTCGGTTGTTCTAGGGGTGGCCGGCCGCTGGGGCCGGATTGGGTGGGTCCGGGGCTATTCGGAGACGCGGTTGGCGTCTCCGTCGGGTACCATGACCCGCGGCCCGCCTTCGGGAGAGATGGATGCGGTGGTCGGGCGGTGCAGCGACCGGATGCCGCTGCGGATTGTCCGCCCGGTCCGGTTCGTCCGTCGTTCTTGCTTCGGGTCCTGGAACACAAAAACCGCCTCTGCGGGGACGGCCTCAGCCGCGGTACCACCCCGCTTGACGGTTCGAAAAATCGCCCACTTCATCAGCCCGATCACGGCGGGCGGCCGGCGTTCCCTGAACCCGGAGGTCTCAGGAGCACGGCTCAAGGGCGACTTGGGCAGTTCCGTTCGCCGGGCTCGCACCATCCCCGGCTCGCTCCTGAACGGGAGGGCTGCTTACTGCTCCCCGTCAAAGCCTTTATTCACTTGCCACAACCTTCGGCCCCCGCGGACATCACTGAACCCCGGCGGCCAAATGCGTGAGCGGCAATTCTCAGGGCGAGAGGGTGGGTTGTCAATGAGATTGGGGATCTTGGGGCGGCCCACCTGAGTCAGATCGCGTCGATCGTGAGCACGTCTGTCGCGCTGATTTCCTTGATGATCCTCCGATCAGCAGAGCCCAGCTCGCCCTCGAAGAAGATGTATACCTTCGTCATGCCTTCACCGTCGGCGTCATAGCTTTCCGCGTCTACCTCGATCTCTTCCCGAGCTGCATCGTCCTGCCCCAGATTGAAAGACGATCATGTATTTGGGCATGATTCCTGCTCTCCAAGGGTTACTGGTACACTCCGATTATGCTTGGTGACTCACGCAATAAGAGTTAAGTTATGACATCAATCTTATTGTAAGAGCTACCTCGAATGGTGAGGGCGAGAGAAAACTAGGCCGGGCTGACGCGGGCATACCGAAGGAAAATAGCCGCGCACTTGGCTGTCAGTCGTGTGCTAATGGGACAATCACAAAGAGGACAAGAACGGCGTGGCACCAGCGATGCGGATTGACCGGCTACGGTAGACAACGTCCGCAATTGTGATCCGACGCTAGAAAGGCGCGAATGGCACTGGGGCTTCTGGAGGTCAGCGAGAACGGGCGGTACCTGCTTCAAGAAGACGGCGCGCCGTTTTTCTACCTGGGCGATACGGCCTGGCGGCTGCTGTACAAGCTGGACCGGGCGGAGACAGATGATTATCTGGAAGATCGCGCGGCGAAGGGCTTCAACGTGATCCAGATGGTGGTGCTGGACACCCGCTTCGGGCCGAACCAGGACGGCGAGCATGCCTTTCACGATCACGACGTCACCCGGCCGAACGAGAAGTTCTTTGCGCATCTGGACTACGTGGTCGATCGCTGCGTGGAGCTGGCGATGCGGGTGGGGATGTTCCTGAACTGGGGCTACGTAGTGACCGGGATGATGATGGGTGGGCGGAAAGAGGTGGAGCCGCTGGTGAACTTGGACAACGCGCACGCGTTCGGGAAGTTCCTGGGCGAGCGCTACGGCGAGAAGCCGGTGATCTGGGTGGTGGGTGGCGATGACCTGCCGTGGGGCAAGGAAGCGGTGTTCGCGGAGCAGGTGCGCGGGATCAAAGACGGCGACGGTGGCCGCGGGCTGGTGACGTACCACCCGTGCGGTTCGGGGGAGCGCGGGTTCGATCCGAATAACCATTCCTCAACCTGGTTTCACAACGAGGACTGGCTAGACTTCAACATGCTCCAGTCGGGTCACACCTTCGGGTCGCGGAACCACGAGATGATCGCCCACGACTGGAACCTGACTCCGCCGAAGCCGGTGCTGGACGCGGAGCCGTCGTACGAGAACATGCCGCACAACCTGAACGACGGCCAGCATCGGATGGACGATTCGGATGTGCGGCTGGGGGCGTACTGGGCGCTGTTCGCCGGAGCTTGCGGGCACGTTTACGGTTGCAACGACATCTTCCAGTTCTGGGCCCCGGGCGGGGAGCAGCCGACGTTTGGGGCGCGTATTCCGTGGCGGACGGCGTTGCAGTTTGCGGGCACGTTCCAGATGCGATTCGCGAAACAGCTATTCGAGTCGCGGCCCTACGTGGACCGTATTCCGGACGATTCGCTGGTGACGGCGGTGGATCCGGAGGTACGCAAGGGGCACGTGTGTGCGACACGGGGTGCGGATGGCCGCTGGGCGTTCGTGTATTCGACCCGGGGCTACAGCTTCACGATTGACATGGAGAAGTTGTCGGGGGAGACGGTGCGGGCGGCGTGGTTCGACCCGCGGACCGGAACCAGCGAAACGATCGGTGAGTTCGCAGCGGAGGGTGAGCAGACCTTCGCGCCGCCGCGGATCGGGCACGGCTACGACTGGGTGCTGGTACTGGACGACGTTTCGCGGGGATTCGCGCTGCCGTAGGGGCGGGTAGGGGCGTCGGGCCTTCGGCTAGGTCGGCTTCTTCATCGTGTAGCCCACGCCGTTGCGGGTGACGATATAGCTCGGGTCGCTGCGGTCGTCCTCGATCTTCTTGCGCACGTGGCTGATGTAGACCCGCACCAGGTGCTCGTCGCCGACGTACTCCGGCCCCCAGGCGCTTTCCAGGATCTGGTCCGGCAGCAGCACCCGGCCCGGCGGGCCGAGAGGTGCGGCTAGGCCAGTGTCTGGCCGGGTTCCAGCACATGTACCTGAAGGTCCGCAATGTCGGCGGCGGCGCTCAGCAGCGCGCCGGCGTCGGGCGCCAGCAGCGGGAAGGTGCCGAAGTGGCACGGGACCACATGGCGCAGGCCCAGCATGCGGCAGGCCCGCGCGGCGTGGGAGCCGTTCATGGTGAAGTGGTCGCCGATCGGCAGGATGCCCAGCTCGGGCTCGTACAGCTCGCCGATCAGAGCCATGTCCATGAACAGCGAAGTATCGCCGGCGATGTAGATCTTGAAGCCGTTCTCCAGCTCCAGGATGTAGCCAACCGCCAGTCCGCCGTAGATGATGCCGTCGTCGCTGGGCAGGGTCGACGAGTGGCGGGCTTCGACCATCGTGGCGCGGATGCCGGCCACCTCGGCCGTGCCGCCCAGGTTGAAGCCGACGATGTCGCGCACGCCGCGGCTTTCAAACCAGCTGGCCAGGTCGAACATGCATAGGATCGGCGCCGCGTTCTTGACGGCGGTCGCGGCGGCGTCGGCGACGTGGTCGAAATGCCCGTGGGTTATCAGGATCGCGTCGATGCCGGTCTGCTTGCGCTGGTCGTCGGGGCAGCGTGGGTTCTTTTCCAGGAACGGGTCGATCAGCAGCGATCTTCCGCCGGGGGTCTTGATGCGAAAGGTGGAATGGCCCAGCCAGGTGATCTCGGTGTCTTTGTCCAGTTTCATGGATTCACTCCCATGGCGGCGGCCCTTGCCCATCAACATCTTGAGGCAGTTCCGGCACTGCCGACGGCAACCAAAAATACTGTACTCTTGGCTGGGGGCGCGTGGGGCCGAATGGGGCTTCGCGGCCGATGCGGATGACACCGGCGGTTGCGATGGGGCGCCGGCTCCGGGGAAGTTGGCGCTGATGAACTTCTGGGTGGACCAACCCTCGCGCCTGTACCTGCTCAGCGGCGTGCTGGGCTATCGCATCCAGTTCGCGATCGCCCTGGGGCTGGTGGTGTGGGGGGTGGCGCAAAGCGCCAGTCTGCAGGGCCCGGCCTATCTGGTCTACACGGTGCTGCTGGGCTGGCTGGTCTGGGTGGCCTGGGCGGAAAGCGTGCAGGTGGTGATGGAGCGCGACTACCGGATGGTGACCGTATACCGGCGACGGTTCCTGGGCTTTGTCAGCTTCTCTCGCGCGCACTTTTCCTACGACGACGTGGCGGCGGTGCCGGTGGTCAGCCGCCACCGCTACCGGCAGTTTGGCGGCGAGACCATGTGGACGGTACATCTGCAGCTAGCCGACAAGCCGCTGATGCCGATCGGCACCATCGTCGACAACGCCCGCAAGATTGAACAGCTGCTCTGGCTGCTCCGCAGTTTTATGGGGCCGCGGATCGCCGATCAATCGGTGCTGGCGGCGGTGGAGCTGCGCGAACGGCCGCGGACGCTGTGGGAGCAATTGCAGGACTCGGACGGCGTGGTGCGGGCCGGGCAGATCGGCTGCCTGGTGATGATCGGGGCGTCCTTGATGGCAACCCCGGGGATGGCCTGGTTATATGTCTTCGTACTGGCTTTCGGCACGTTTATCGATTGGCTGGTCCGCCGCAGCGACATGTGACCGGGCTAGTCCAGGTAGTAGGGGCTCGTCCAGGCCATTTCGCAGTCCTTCTGTAGCACCCGCAGGAAATACGCCCCGGGCGTCGCCGCGGCCGCCGGGACCGTGAACTCGAAATCCAGCGCCGTGTCGTCACCGGCCGGATCGATCCACTCGACCTGCACCTCGCGGGCCTCGCCGCCGGCGTCGCGGCACCAGCCCTCGGGTGGGATGTCGACCAGCGCCAGCCGGAATGCGGCTATCGGGCTGTCGAATTGCAGCGCGGCGTCCTCGGTGTGGTCCAGCTCGATTTCCAATCCATCAAAATCTCCCTCGGTGCGCGATATCCAGGCGATCTCGCGGTCGCTGGTCTCGCGCAGGCCCTCTCCCAGGTGGTCGAAACCGACCGGCTCGTGGGTGGTGATGCGGGCGCCTTCGATCCGCAGGGAGCCGGTCCAGACGCTGGAGCGGCGGCGGCCGCGGCCGGCCGCGCCGGACCAGGTGATGCGCAGGCGGCGGGCGGTCGGCTCGCCGTGGCGGGGCCGGACCGAATCGATGACCTCCCAGGAGCGCAACAGCTCGACCGACTGGATCGGAGCCGTGCCGCGGATGCCGCCGCTCAGGCGCAGGTCGCGGCCTGCCTTGAGATCGGCGCCCATCGGCTGGCCGTCGCTCTCGACCCAGACGCGGATGCGGGCGCCGGTGGTGCCGTAGCAGCGCCGCGCGCGCAGGGCCGCGAAGATGGACTCGCGGCTGAGATCCTCGGCGAAGACGCCGGCCAGTCCGCCGCGCACCCCCAGCGAATCCTCGCCCATCTTGACGCTGGGCCGGCAGGCGCCCGGGCGACCGGTGTGGACATCGCTGCCGCAGATGAACCCGACCCGGTAGCCGCGCTCGACGGCTTCGCGTCCCAGCCACTCGAAGGTGCCGTGGGAGGAATGGATTTCGATCACCGGCTCCAGGACCGGGTCGTGCCAGTCCAGGTTGGCGTGGCGGCCGCCGACGTGGGGCACGATCAATACGTCCTCGCGGTCGGCAAAGGCCTCGTACAACTCGTCCACCGGGCAGACGTCGGTATCGGCGTCGCTGAGATTGTCCAGCAACGCGTGGCTGGAGCGGCGGATTTCGCCGCTGTCACCCAGGAAATGCACGTTGCGGTCGCCGCCGGTTTGGGAGATGCCCGACCATTCGTAGCCCAGGAAAGTGACGAAGCGTCCCGGGTCGTGGAACTCTTGCATCAGGCCCTGCAACTCGGCCCAGAAATCGTTGGTGATCTGGAAGTCGTTGGCCTGGTGGCCCACGAAGTCGACGGCGGCGTCGTTGCGGGCGTACAGAATGTAGTCGCGGGCAGAGATGGTGCCGACCGATTCGCGGCTCTGGCCGTGGAAGTCGCCCCAGAACAGGCCGAACTCCTCCGGTGCTTCGGTGCAGCGGACCGGGTTGGATTCGCAGGTCACGGTGGGGGCCTCGCCGGTGGCGGTGAAGACCAGGTCGCCGGCCGCGGTGGGGACAACTTCGTCGATCTCGATGACCCCGCGGTCGGAGGCCTGGAAAGCAGCCGCTTCGGGCAGGCCGTCGACTGCCAGATTGGCGTTCAGGGCGACGCTGCCGGCGTAGTTCTCGTCGGTGTTACCCCACTTGTCCAGGGCGCGCACTGACAGGCGGTGGGCCTGGCCGGTGACGGCACTGGCCGGCGAGCGGACCTCAAACGTCACCGCGTCGTCGCCGACCACCGGCACCCAGGGCTGATCCTGGACCGGGAAGAAACGATTGGCGCCAAACGGATCGACCAGCACGTGGAACTCGGACTGCGGCTCGCGGAAGGTCTGGGCGCGGCGACCGGGCCCGCCGGCGCCGGTGTCGCCGAAGGTGACTTCGATCCAGTCGCCGGGTTTCAGTCCGCCGTCGGCGACCGTGATCACCAGGGTCTTGCGAAAGGGCCGGGTGTTGAGGGTGTTGAACCAGGCCAGTTCGAGGGTAGCGCCGGAGTTGGTGCGGGCAGTGGTGTAGCCGGAGTCGGTGGGGCGGTCGAACTGGGGCTCTTCCCAGTCGCCGACCTGGCGCTCGGTGATGCGGATGTGGCCGCTGTCGTCCACGCCGAAAACGCCGGCGGTGTAGCGGATGAGCCAGGTGCCGAATTGGCCGGCGACTACGGTGTCGCGCGGCTCGATGGTGGCGCTGCCAATGTTGGTGCGGCCAAATGGTTCTGCCACGAAACTCATCCTTTTTCGACCCGAAGGTATGGGATACTACTGAATAGAAGTCTTCTAATTGGTTTAGTAGAATATGTCTTTGCGCTTACGACCCGGCGACCCGAGACTACCTCGCCACGATGGAGGTTTGCACATGACCACCGGACCCGGACACTTTGGCTATGAAGATGTAAGCAACAATCGGGCCCAGGAATTGATGCAGGACCCGAACGTGGCGATCATCGATGTCCGCGACGACGAAAAATTTGGCGAGGCGACCCTCGACGGCGCGGTTCTGATTCCGCTGAACGACATTCTGGCCGACCCGGAAGGGGTGCTGCCGCAGGGGTCGATTCTGTTCGTCTGCAACGTTGGCCGGATGAGTGGGGTGGCTTCGCAAATGGCCAGCGCCGTGGGGCGCAGCGGCATCTACAACCTGGCCGGCGGCATGACCAGCTGGCTCGAAGACGAGCTGCCATTTAAGGGTTCGCTGGCCGGATCCAGCGACTAGCTAGATAATTCAGGCAAGCAACGATTGTGTACGGGTAGAGGAAGGCAACGGGACCACCAATGTTCACTCCAGACCAGGTACGACGCTACAGCCGGCACATGCTGATGCCCGAAGTCGGGGCGGAGGGGCAGCTAGAGCTCCTGGCCGCGAAGGTGCTAATGATCGGTGCCGGCGGGCTGGGCTCGCCCTCGGCCTACTACTTGGCGGCAGCCGGGGTCGGTACCATCGGCATCGTCGATCATGACGTCGTCGACGAGAGCAACCTGCAACGCCAGATCCTGCACGACATGGAACGGGTGGGTACGTCAAAGGTCGATTCAGCCCGCCAGACCCTGGAAGGGTTGAATCCCGACGTGAACGTGGTCACCTACGACGAGGTGATCAACTCCGAGAACGCCATGCGGCTGATCGCCGACTACGACATCGTGGTCAACGGCTGCGACAACTTCCCCACCCGCTACCTGGTCAACGACGCCTGCGTGTTGCTGGGCAAGCCTATGGTCGACGGCAGCGTGCTGAAGTTCGACGGCATGGTCACGGTGTTCATGCCCGGCAAGGGCTGCTACCGCTGCATGTACCCGGCACCGCCGCCGCCGGAGCTGGCGCCGAACTGCGCCGAGGCCGGGGTGCTAGGCGTGGTGCCTGGGATGATCGGCGTGCTCCAGGCCACCGAGGTCGTGAAACTGATTATTGGCATCGGCGAGATCTTGGACAGCCGCCTGTTGGCCTGGGACGCGCTGGAGATGGAGTTCATCACCTACAAGCGCGCCCGCAAGCACGACTGCCCGGTCTGCGGCGACGAGCCGACCATCACCGAGCTGATCGACTATGAGCAATTCTGCGGCATGCCGGCGCCGCGCAAGGAAGAGGCCGAGATCCCGGCCCTCTAGCCGCCGCCGGCGAGCTACCCGGAAGACAAGAGAAGAGCGGCGGGCCGTGAGGCCCGCCGCTCTTTTTGCGTCTCAGCGGTTCGCCCGACGGCCCGCGTCGCCAGACCCGCGCCGCGAGGCGGCTACGACTTAGCCGTAGATCGTCGCGATCACCGGTTCCAGCCCGCCCAGGCTCTCCAGGCGCTCGCGACTGGGCACCGCGGTGGCGCCGTCCCAGCCCATCACTTCGCAGAACTTCTCGGTCTGCATGTCGATGTCGATGGTGATGCCCTGCATGTTGCCCTCGGTCTGGGCCGGGTCGCCGATGATGCGGCCGGGGATCGAAATCTCGACCGGGTTGATACCCTCGCGCAGGTTGAAGGCGTGGCGGATTTGGGCGATCCGCTCGCCGGCCTTCCGCATCTCATCGAACGTACCGGTGTGCCCGGTGACATCCTTCATGAAATCGGGAATGAAGGTGTGCGGGTACGAAGACCAGGCGAAGAGGCACACGCCCGACGAGTTGACCACGTGCACCGCGTCGACCAGCCATTTGTGCCAATCGGCGTGGGTATCGTACTTGTGGGCGTCGTAGCCGGCCGGCTCGTCGACATCCGGCGGGGCGACCAGTTCGCCGCCTTGGGTGTGGCGACCAGGGGTGGCATCGAGCTTGTAGGTCGGCGCTAGGCCCGGGGTGAACTTCGGGTCGTGCATGGCCACTTCGGAGCCGCCGACGTGCATCGCGTACTGCTCGGATCCCTTGCCGATCTTCTCGGCGGCGACTTTGACGCCGTCGGCCAGGATGTCGCCGATGCCCTTGCGGTGGGCCATCATCTCCAGGAGGGTGATGAGCGAGTCGGCGTCGCCCCAGGCGAGTTCCAGCCCGCCGGTGTCCTCGGTCGTGATGAGGCCTTCTTCAAAGCACTCGACCGCGAACGACGTCGTGACGCCGGCGGAGATGGTGTCAAATCCGTAGCGGTTGCACAGCTCGTTGAGCTTGAGCAGGTGCGGGAACGACGTCATCATATTCATCAGCCCGAAGGCGGCGGCGGTCTCGTACTCCACCTTGTGGTGATTGGTGCCGGCCAGCGGGCCTTCCTTGACGCTCATGTGCCCGCCGCAGGACATCGTGCAGCGCCAGCAGCCGTACTTACGGTCTTGGTAGGTCTCGATCAACATGTCCTGCTCGTAGACGTCGCGGCCTTCTTTGAAGTCCACGTTGGCGCGCCCGCCCCAGTTCTTGATCGGGCCGTCGCCGGAATACGAGGACTCGCCGGTGATGCCGATGGTGCCGTAGTCAACAAAGGTGTCGTAGCCGCCTTTGCCCTGGTCGGCCAGTTCCTTGCCGGTGGGGATGTAGCGGCGGCGAGTGGCGGCGGCGGCGTCGGCGTCGAGCATCGGCAAGGCCTGCTCACCGCGGGCGACGATGGCCTTGACCTTCTTCGAGCCCATCACCGCGCCGACCCCGGAGCGCCCGGCGGCGCGGCCGTAGTCATTCATGACGCAGGCCATGTAGGAGAGGTTCTCGCCGGCTTGGCCGATCACCGCCACTTGGGCCTTGCTGATCCGACCGTCACCGCCGTATTCCTTCTGCAGGGCTTCTTCGGCCTCGTTGGCGTCTTGGCCCCAGAGGTCGCCGGCGTCCTGCAGGCTGGCCTCGCCGTCGTCGAGCAACAGGTACACCGGCTTGTCGGAAATGCCGGAGAAGATGACGCCGTCGTAACCGGCGGCCTTCATTGCGGGGCCGAAGGTGCCGCCGCAGTTGGCGTCGCCCCAGCCGCCGGTGAGCGGCGACTTGCAGCAAACCACGAAGCGGTTGCCCTCGATGCTGGGGCTGCCGGTGAGCGGGCCGGTGAAGACAGCCAGCAGATTCTCCGGCCCCAGCGGGTCGGCGCCGGCCGGCATGCGCTCGTAGAGCAGCCGCGCGGCGACGCCGTAGCCCCCCACGTAGTTGCGCAAAATGTCGTCAGCTATGACCTCGTCGGACAGGGTCCCGCGGCTCAGATCCACGTTCAGGATTCTGCCCATATAACCGTTGGCCATTGTTCTACCTCCTGCGGGCGGGCGACCGCCCGAATTCGTTGCCAGCCATCCTACTGTGCCGGTTTCCCCGACCCTTAAGGAGAGGAGTAGTCTATAACCCGACCACAAGTGCGGCAACACGGACCGAAAACTTCACTCAACCCGCGCGGTGCTCGTCGTGCCGACACCCACTAGAGAGGACGCGATGATCGATTTGCAGGGACGGGTCGGATTGGTAACGGGCTCGGCGACCGGCGCCGGGGCGGCCACCGCGATCGCGCTGGCCGAGCGCGGCGCAGGCGTGTGCATCAACTACTCGCGTTCGCAGGCCGACGCCGAGGCGACGCTGGCGAAGGTCAAGGCGCTGGGCGTGCCGGCGACGATCTTTAAGGCGGATGTGAGCGACCGGGACCAGTGCGCGGCGCTGGTGGCGCACACTGTGGCCGAGTTGGGCCAGCTTGATGTGCTGGTCAACAACGCCGGCATGACCCACTTCGTACCCCACACCGACCTGGACGGGATGAGCTCGGAGAAATGGGACGACATCCTGGAAGTGAACCTGAAGGGTCCGTTCTACGTCACGACGGCGGCCATGCCTCACCTGCAGAAGTCGGACGGCGCGGCGATCGTGAACATCTCTTCGCTGGCCGGGATCGGCGGTTCGGGCAGCTCGATTGCCTACGCGGCCTCGAAGGGTGCGCTGATCACCCTGACCCAGTCGCTGGCGCGGGCGTTTGCCCCGGAGGTGCGGGTGAATGCGCTGGCGCCGGGCGTGATCCTGACCCGCTGGGTGGAGGGCAAGGACGAGTTCGTGCAGCAGTACATCGACGCGACGGCGGTGAAGAAGGCCTGCCCGCCGGAGTCGATCGCCCACGCGGTGATCTTCCTGATCGAGTCCGAGGTGATCACCGGACAGACAGTGGTGATGGACGGCGGCTTGACGCTCGGGTAGGGACCAACGATCGGAAAGACCGAAGGCCCGGGGAAGCGCGCTTCCCCGGGCCTTTTTGCGCCTATGCGGGTGGGATCAGTGGCCCATGCGGAACGGCGGGTACTGCTCCACCAGGCCGAACGCGAAGCAGTTGACCCGGTGCTGCCAGCGAGTTACGCCGGTCAGAATCTCGAACGAGAAATCCGGGTAGCCGCCAGTGAAGATGACCGCCCATGGGGTGATCAGCAGGACGAGGAACGCCAGTATGTTCATCACGAACAAGGCAATGGCATGGGGAATCAGCAGAATCCCGACGATGCCGAAGATTCGCCCCACCGCCAACAGACGATTTCCCTCTTCGGGCAGCTCGCACCCGGCGTCGACCGGGTAGTCGCCATCGACCGAAAACGGCGGGTAGTCGTCGGCGATGCCTACAATCCAGGCGGTCAGCCGCCAATTCCAGCGCAGCGAACCGAGGATGAAGTCATGGAACCCGGCGGGCAGGTGTCCGGTGAAGAGCACGATCCAGTAGCCGATCCAGGCCATGATGCCGGCCGCGATCTGGTAGAAGAACAGGGCGACGAAGTGCGGTATCGCCAGGAACAGCTTGATCAGCAGAATCAACAGAACGGCCAGCAGGCGTGAAGGCGCTTCGGGCTTCTCGGCCCAGAGCGTGGCCGGATA
>CAZVZW010000014.1:0-8451 GCA_964631365.1 uncultured Chloroflexota bacterium
CTCGCCTTCGTTCCAGCCGCTGCTGAAGGAATCGGTGATACTGCTGTCGCTGTTATAGCTGCCGGTGTGTACGCCCTGGCCGAGACCGCATCGGATCTGGGTGCCTATGTTGCGTTCGGCGCAGGTCTTGAGGGCGCCCGCTTCGGGGCCACGACGGACGATGCTGTAGTCGATCTGGACGACGCCGCAATTGCCCATGCGGTCGAATTTTTCGATGACGCCGGGGTTCATAGTGGAGACGCCGTAGGCACGAATCAGGCCCTGCTCGATGAGCTGCTCGAAGGATTCGACGAAGAGGTCGGAGTCTTCGGGATCGGCCTGGTGGCAGAGCAGCACGTCGATGTAGTCGGTCTGCAAACGGTAGAGGGCGGCGTGGACGGTGACGGTGGCGACGGCTTCGTCGAGTTCGCCCCACTGGCCGCCGAGCGCCCAGGCGTCCATGCTGATTTCGGATACTTGGAAGCCGGTCTTGCCGAGAGTTCGATATTCCTTTGGTGCTCCTGTCGGGTTGGGGCGGGGCGGGGGTTTGGCTAGTTGGGGAAGTCGTCGCGTTGAAGGCGGGCGATAGCGCTGAGTTCGTCGTCGGCGAGCGGGCGCATGTTGCCAACGCGGACGTCTTCTTCGACGTGCTTGGGCCGGAAGGCGCCGGTGAGGGCGACGGAGACGCCGCGGTTGGCGAGGACGTAGAGGAGGGCGGCCTGGGTGATGGTGCGGTCTTCGCCGGCGAGGAAGGCGAGCTTGGCGGCGCGGCGGATGAGTTCTTCGACGTCGGCGCGCTGCATGCGGCTGCGCTCGTCGTCGGAGCTGAACTCCTCCATGCTGTCGATGGTGCCGGTAAGGAGGCCGTCGGCGAGGACTCCCTGGGCGACGATGCCGATGCCCTTGGAACGGGCCAGGGCAAAGGTCTCGGCGTTGCCGGCTTCGAAGATGTTGTAGCGGACGCCGACGACGTTGACGCGGGCGTCAAGGAGAGGTGCGAGCTCGGCGTCGGAACCGGAGATATCGACGCCGATGAAACCGGCTTTACCGGTGCGCTCGATGCGCTGCAGGGCCTCCAGGCAGCCGCCTTCATCGAGTTCGGCCTGGGTGGGGTTGTCGAGCATGAAGAGGTCGACGTCGTAGCTCTTGAGTCGCTCGATGCTGGCGTCGAGACCGGCGACGAGAGAATCGTAGGAGAAGTCGCGCTTGAGGGCGCCGTCTTCAATTTCGAGCCCGCCGAGGGCGCCGATGACCCAGTAGTCGCGGTCGCGGGCGATGGCCCGGCCGACGACTTCCTGCCCGTGGCCGTCGCCGTGGGCGGGGCTGGTGAGGATGAAGTTCATGCCGAGGTGGCGGGCGCGGGCAATCATCTGCACGGAGGTGTCGTCGTCGGCTTCGCCGAGTCCGTAGGGGACTGGCTCGCCTTTTTCACCCAGCCAGACAGTGCCGCCGATTTCGCGGGTGCCGAGGCCGATTTCGGACACCCGCAGGCCGGGAGCCCCGGGGGCGCCGAGTTCGCGATAGCGCATGTGATTCTCCAGTCGAACGGGCGTTTTGGACCTTCTATTGTTATCGCCCGCCACCTGCGGGGCAAACGCTAGGCGGAGCCGGGCGGGATGGCGCGGACGCGGCGCACGCCGGGGATGCCCTGGAGCTGGCCGTGGGCGCAGTGTGCCAGCAGGAAACAGGACCCGCAATCGGGGGTCTTGCAACAGGTGGCTTTGCCGTGCTGGATGATCAGTGCGTGCAATTCAGCGTATTGCTGGAGGTCGGGCGGGAGGGCGACCATGACGGTCTCGCGGAGGCGGCCGCGGGAGATATCGGCGGGGGCAATGCCCAGGCGGTCAAGGAGGCGGACGGTGTAGGTGTCGATGACAAAGGAAGGCTGCTGGGCGGCGTAGAGAAGGATGGCGTCGGCGGTTTCGGCACCGATGCCCCAGATGGCGAGGAGCTGCTCGCGGAGGGTGTCGAGTGGCAGGCTGAGGAACTTGCCCAGGTCGCTGTCGTGGTTGTCGAGGACGTGCTCGCAGAAGGCGGCGAGCTTGGCGGCCTTCTGGTTGTAGTAGCCGGAGGGGCGGACGAGTTCGGCAAGCTCAACGCGGGAGAGGACGGCGATGCCGGTGATGGAGTCGGCGCCGCGGGCTTCGATGTTGTCGAGCGCGCGGCGGGCGTTGGCCCAGGCGGTGTTCTGGACGAGGATGGCGCCGGCGCACATCTCGAAGGAATGCCGGGCGGGCCACCACTCCTGGGGGCCGTACTCGGCAAGGAGTTGATGGTAGAGCGTGCCGAGACGCTCGCCGAGCCGGGGCGGATGGAACCAGTAGGCATCGGTGGCTTCGGGATCAGGCGGGGTCGTCGAAGCCGTAACCCTCCGAACGGTCGGCGGCCACGGCGGTGGCGACGGCGATGAATTGGTCGATGTCCATGGCGCCGAGGTCCTGCTCGGAGCGGAGCCGGACGGAGACCTGGCTGGCCTCGAGGTCGCGGTCGCCGACGACAAGCATGTAGGGGATCTTCTGCAGCTGGGCGTTACGGATCTTGCGGTTCATGCGCTCGCCACGGGTATCGACCTCGACCCGCAGGCCGGCTTTGCGCAGGCGCTCGGCGGCTTCGTGACAGTAGTCGTGATGGCGGTCAGCGATGGGGATCAGCATGGCCTGGACGGGGACGACCCAGACGGGGAAGGCGCCGGCGTAGTGCTCGATGAGGATGGCGACGAAGCGCTCCATGGAACCGAGGAGGGCGCGGTGGACCATGACCGGGCGCTTGCGGGTGCCGTCTTCGTCTTCATATTCGATGTCGAAACGCTCGGGTAGATTGAAGTCGACCTGAATGGTGGTGAGTTGCCAGCTGCGGCCGATGGCATCGCGAACCTGGACGTCGATCTTGGGTCCGTAGAAGGCAGCTTCGCCGGGGACCCGGGTGTAGTCAAGGCCTTCGGCTTCGAGGGCCTGGACGAGGCCGGCTTCGGCGAGTTCCCACATGTCGTCGGCACCGACGTACTTGTCGGAGCCGTCTTCGTCACGGACGCTGAGGTCGATTTCGAGTTCGGTGAAACCGAACGTGCCGAGGATGAAGCGGGCGATATCGAGGGCGGCAGCGACTTCGTCGGCGAACTGATCGGGACGGCAGAAGATGTGGGCGTCGTCCTGGGTGAATCCGCGAACGCGGAGGGCGCCGTGGAGGACGCCGGAGCGCTCAAAGCGATAGACGGTGCCCAGCTCACCCATGCGAATGGGCAGGTCGCGGTAGCTGCGGGTGCGGGAACCGAAGATCTTGACGTGGAAGGGGCAGTTCATCGGCTTGTTGATGAAGGACTGGTGCTCGAGCTCCATCTCAGGGAAGAGGCCATCGGCGTACCAGCGGGTGTGGCCGCTGGTTTCCCAGAGTTCTTTGCGGCCGATGTGGGGGGTGAAGACGATGTCGTAGCCACGCTTGCGATGCTCGGCGCGCCAAAAATCTTCGATGATTTCGCGAAGCACGCCGCCTTTGGGATGCCAGAGGACGAGACCGGCACCGACCTCGGGGCTGATGGAGAAGAGGTCGAGCTCGCGGGCGAGGGTGCGGTGGTCGCGACGGAGGGCCTCTTCGCGCTGGTGGAGGTATTCCTTGAGGTCCTTCTTGGAAGGAAAGGCGGTGGCGTAGATGCGCTGCAGCTGGGGGCGCTTTTCGTCGCCTTTCCAGTAGGCGCCGGCGATGGAGAGCAGCTTGTAGACGCCGACGCGGCGGGTGTCGGCGACGTGGGGCCCGGCGCAGAGATCGAAGAAGTCGCCGGAGCGGTAGATGGAGATGGTTTCGCCGGTGGTGGCGAGGTCGCGGATTGCTTCGACTTTGTAGGTCTGGCCAGCGTTGCCGAAGAGCTTGAGGGCGTCGTCGCCGGAGATTTCTTCGTAAACAAAAGGATCGGCGGCCTTAGTGATGGCCCGCATGCGCTGTTCGATCTCTTTGAGATCTTCTGGGGTCAACGGCCGAGGGAGATCGAAGTCGTAGTAGAAACCGGTGTCGATGGGCGGGCCGAAACCAAGCTGCGCGTCGGGGAAGATCTGCTGGACGGCGGTGGCCATCACATGGGCGCACGAGTGGCGCATGGTTTCGAGTTCGGTCATAGCCATTGGGTGGTCTCCGGCGTGAGTGTAGGAACGGGTGGCGGGTGCGACAGGACCCGGTCGCGCGGGCGGGGAACCCCTCCTCGGCGTCCCGGCTAGCGGGAGCGGCGTCGGGAGGGGGCGGTAGTGACGGTGGGGCGGCTGACTGAGAGCAAGCTTGGCCTTCTCGGTTGCGAAGACAACGGCGGCCGACCGCCGATATTTGAGCGTAGCACAGGGAAGCGGCGGCCCGGAAGGGGGCGGGGGGCGGGAACGGGCTTGCATCACGCGGCGTGGCGTTCGATAGTGACGGTTGCCGCGGATCCGAGCTACCCCGCGGCGTTGGGATCGACGCTTGCTCTACCTGTTCGTACATATAACCGCGGCGAATCTGTTCGCGCTGGTGACGCGGTACGCCCACGGGACCCGGATGACCTTCTTCACGGTGGGGGCGGTGAACTACGCGACGGGGATGTTGGGCGCGCTGATCTGGGCAACCCTGGACGGGGGGCTGGACTTCGAGTGGCCGGCAATGGGCTTCGGGCTGGTGCAGGGGCTGGTGTATCAGTCGATGTATATCGTGCTGTTCGCGATGATCGCGCTGGGGGGGCTGAGCGTCTCCTTCACGATTAACCGACTGTCGATCGCGATCCCAATCGCCGGCGGCATTTTGCTGTGGGACGAGGCGCCGTCGGCAATGCGGTTCGCGGGAATCCTGGTGTCGTTTGTGGCGCTGCCGCTGATCGGATCGGACGCGCAACGGGTGGCCCGCCGGACGGGAGCGAGCAGCCGGCTAATGCCGCTACTGACGCTGTATGCGATTGTCTCGCTGGGAATCAGCGGGCTGGCGGCGCGGGCGTTTGTGGAAACGGCGGTGGTGGCGGAGCCGATTGACCTGAGCGCGTTTACCTTTATGGCGGCGACGGTGGCATCGGTGGTGACCTGGCCGCTGGTGGGACGGCTGGCGCGGGCGGATGCGCTGCGGCGCGGTGAACCGGCACCGCGACCCAGCCGGCGGGCGCAGACGCGGGCGGTGATTGTGGGAATCCTGCTGGGATTGCTGAACCTGTTGCAGAGCGTGGCGATGGTGGGGGCGCTGTTCGAGTTACCGGCGTCGTTTGTGTTTCCGTTTATCTCGACGTCAGCCCTGTTGATCCTGACGGCGGTTGATTACCTGGTCTGGAAACAGCGATTCGGCCGGCTGACGCTGGTCGGGATGGTGCTGTCGGCCTTTACGATCGTGGCGATCAATTTGTGAGAGAGTTCCGGGAGGGAGAGCACTTTGCGGACGGCGACGGTTGATAGTAGGCTCGTTCGGTTAGCGACAAGCTTGGCCGGGTTGTCGCCCCTCCACCCCCCTACAGAAAGTTCCTGAGGATTGTGATGCGTTCGACGATGAAGCTTGAGCGGCACGCCCGCAAGATGTTGAAGCTGTCGATGGGCACGCTGTTGCTGGCGGTGATCGTGGCAGCATGTGGCGGATCGGCGGACGAGACCGAGTTTGGATCGGATCCGGCAGCGGCGCCGAAGGTGGCGGCGGCGGTTGAGGCAGTGGCGACGGAGGCACCGACGGAGGTGGCGGAGAAACCGGTGGCGGAGGAGCCGGCGGCGACGGTTGACCCGGACGGAGACCTGGCTGGCGTGGCGGCGGCGGAGAGCCTGTTCGTGAGTCGGGGCTGTGGGGCCTGTCACCAGGTGTCGGGCATTCCGACGGCGGTGGGAACGATTGGGCCGGAGCTGGATGGAACGGCTTCGCAGCCGCAGATCGCGGAGACGCTGGACATGTCAGTTGACAACATGAAGGCCTGGCTGGCGAATCCGCCGGGGATGAAGTCAGGAACAGCGATGCCGAACCTAGGACTGAGCGCGGATGACGTTGACCTGCTGGCCGCCTGGTTGATGACGCTGCAGTAGGTCCGATTCTGTAAGGAATTTGACGGCGGGAGGGCCCGCCGGGAGCGAGAATCGCGGTATGCGTGCCCTGCCGAACAGCATTTTTCGCCGACGTTTGCTGAACCGCCGACGCCTGCTGGGAGCCGGCGGGGTGGGGGGGGCGCTGGCGCTGGTGGGATGTGGCCCGGCGACGGGTGAGGCGGACGCGAAGGGGGGCGCAGCGGTCCCGGCGGAGTCCACGGGGGAAATCGGGCTGGCAATCGGCGATCGGCTGCCGGCGTTCGAGGTGGAGTCGCTGGCGGAAGGAACCCACAAGCTGGGGGACTATGCGGGACGGCCACTTTTTTTGAATTTCTGGGCGACGTGGTGCGGGCCCTGCCGGATCGAGTTGCCGGAGATGGAGGCGATCTGGGCCGAGAAGATCTATAGGGACCTGGTGATCGTGGCGATCAGCGTGGGCGAGCGGCGGGATACGGTAGAGAAGTTCGTGGCAGAGGAGATCGCGCTGAGCTTCGACGTGGGGCTGGATCCGGAGGGGACTTTGACGAATCGGTACCGGATCGTGGGGATGCCGACAAGCTATTTCGTGGACCGCTCGGGCGTGGTTCGCGACGTGAACATCGGCGGTATGAACGTGGAGTTGATGGGCCAGCGAATCTCGAGTATTGCGAACCCGACCTGACCCGGACGCGGGCAGCTACTCGACGGTTACAGAGTGTTTTACAACAGTCATTTACTCTTCCTTGTAATTCTCTTCGAGGATCCCTTTTTCTTTTAGCGTTTTTGTTATTTTCTCCAAACGAACAAGCGCCACAACGCCTATCATTCCGAAAACAAACCCCATTACTGCCAATCCTTCCATAATGTCCTCTCTTTAATTTACTGTTGTAAACTACTCCACAGTGACGCTCTTGGCGAGGTTGCGCGGCTGATCAACGTCGCAACCGCGGCGGACAGCGATGTGATAGGCGAACAGCTGCATGGGCACGGACATGAGGATGGGCGATAGGAGATCGGTGGTGGAGGGCAGCCCGATGAAGTGGTCAGCGATCTCGGGGAGGAGTTTGTCGCCCTCGTAGCCGAAGGCGATCAGCTGGCCCTCGCGGGCGCGGGCTTCTTCGATGTTGCCGATCATCTTGTTGTAGACGGGCCCGGCGGGAGCTAGCGCGACGACGGGCATGGCGGCGGTGATGAGGGCGATGGGCCCGTGTTTCATCTCGCCGGCGGGATAGCCCTCGGCGTGGATGTAGGAAATCTCTTTGAGCTTGAGGGCGCCCTCCAGCGCGACCGGATAGTTGAGGCCACGGCCGAGAAAGAGGAAGTCGGAGACATCGGCGTAGTGATGAGCGAGGTCGCGGATCTGGTCGTCAAGGCGGAGAGCCAGCTCGATGCGCTCGGGAAGGCGGGCGAGCTGCTGCATGAGCCCGGTGGCGCGGTCAGTGTCGAGGCGGTCGCGGATGCGGCCGAGCTGGATGGCGAGCATGTAAAGGGCAGCGATGATGGCGGTGAAGGTCTTGGTGGAGGCGACGCCGATTTCGGGTCCGGCGTGGGTGAAGAGGACGCCGTCGGCTTCGCGGCTGAGGGTGCTACCGGATACGTTGCAGATGGCCACGACCGGGGTGCCGAGCTCGCGGGCGGCGCGCATGGCGGCCAGGGTGTCGAAGGTTTCGCCGGACTGGCTGAGGGCGACGACCAGGCAGCTTTGGTCGAGAACCGGCTTGCGGTAGTGGAATTCGGAGCCGTAGTCTACTTCGGTGGGAATGCCGACCAGCTCTTCGAAGTAGTACTTGCCGATGAGCGCGGCGTGCCAGGACGTGCCGCAGGCGAGCAGGAGGACGCGCTGGATACCACCGAGGCGGGGCTCGAGGTCGACCAGGTTGTCGAGGTAGAGGAGGCCGGACTTCTCGGAGTAGCGGCCGCTGATGGTGTCGGCGAGCGCGCGGGGCTGCTCGAAGATCTCTTTCTGCATGAAGTGGTTGTAGCCGCCCTTTTCGGCGAGCGCGGGGCTCCAGGGGATCTCGTCGAAGGCCTTGGCGAGTTCATTGCCGTCGGTGTCGGTGACGAGGATGCCGGTTCGGGCGAGGCGGGCGATTTCGCCGTCTTCGATGACGATGACGCGACGGGTGTAGGGGAGCAGGGCGGGGACGTCAGAGGCGGCGAAGAACTCGTCGTCGCCGATGCCGAGGACCAGTGGGCTGGCGACGCGGGCGGCGACGATGGCGTCGGGATCACCGGCCCACATGACGGCGATGGCGTAGGCACCGGATAGCTCGCGCAGGGAACGGCGGACGGCTTCGTGGAGGTCGTCGGCTTCCCGCAGGTGCAGGGCGATGAGCTGGGAGATAACCTCGGTGTCGGTCTCGGAGCGGAACTCGAAGCCTAGGCCGAGGAGGCGATCGCGGATTTCGCGGTAGTTCTCGACGATGCCGTTGTGGACGACGACGACCTGGCCGCTGGAATCGCGCTGGGGATGGGCGTTGATTTCGTTGGGGCG
>CAZVZW010000014.1:8551-11279 GCA_964631365.1 uncultured Chloroflexota bacterium
CGACGACCTGGCCGCTGGAATCGCGCTGGGGATGGGCGTTGATTTCGTTGGGGCGACCGTGGGTGGCCCAGCGGGTGTGGCCGAGCCCGATGGTGCCTCCGAATTCTTGACCCCGGAGAGAATCTTCGAGCTCGCGGAGCTTCCCGGCGCGTCGGTGGACCCGGATCTGGCCGTCTTCGAGGGTGGCGATGCCGGCGGAGTCGTAGCCGCGATATTCGAGCCGCTTGAGCCCGTCCATCAGGACCGGCACCGCGGTGCGACTGCCTACGTAACCGACGATTCCGCACACGTTGTGGGCAAGCCCTTCGGGCGTCGAGGATTTGACCCGTTTTGCCGGGTCACCACCCGGAGTTTAGGCTCTTCGACCGAATGATGAGGCCACGGGCCGCGCAATCCGGTGAACGGCGGATTCCGGCGCGCGGTTACGCGGGCGGGCTATTCCTCGAGTTCGACCTCGGGCGGCTCAGCGGCATCGCTACCGTTGGTGGAGGCGCCGTCGCCGTTGGAATCACCGTTGGGCGACAGCAACCGCGGGGCGCCTTCGCCGAAGAGCCCGCCGGCGTTCATGAGCGCGTATTCGGGAAGGTACCGAGGCCCCATGCCGGATTCGATGAGCTCGTCGTGCTTGGCGATGATGTCGATAACGTCCTGGCCGTCGAGTTCTTCGTGCTCGAGGAGGCCCTCGGCGATTTCGTGGACGGCGCCGGCGTATTTGACGAGCAGGGCTTTGGCCTTCTTGAACTCCTGCTCGAGGACCTGCTCGACGCGGGTCTTGGTCTCGGGGTCGAGCTGCCCCATTCCCCAGGGCGCGTGGGAGAACAGGCTGCCATCGGCGCCCCAGACGGTGAGCATCATGTAGGCGGTATAGGTGGCGCCGGCGAAATCAGAGTAGACGCCGTTCATGCGGGTGCCGAGGAAGAGCTCTTCGGCGGCCCGACTGGCGAGCGACACCTGAATGCGGGCGAGGGCCTCTTCGCGGACGAGGGTGTGGCGCTCCTCGGTGGGCTTCCAAGCGGCGAAACCGAGGGCGCCGCCGTGGCGGATGATGGTGACCTTGGAAAGCCGCTCGTGCTTCATCAGCTTTACCATTGGCACCGCGTGGCCGGCCTCGTGATAGGCGAGGCGGCGGCGCTCGTCGAGCGACATGTTGCGGATGGGTTCGCGGAGGCCGAACTCGTGGTCCTCGCGGGCGCGGGTGATGTCGTTGTAGGTGATGGCGTCGCGGCCATCGAAGTGGGCGTGGATGACGGCCTCGTTGATGAGGTGCTTGATGGAGACGGGGGTGTACCCGATGGAATCATTGGCGAGGCGGTCGAGGGGCATTTCCTCGTGACGGACCTTGGCTAGGTAGTAGGCGGCGATGTCTTTGCGGCCGTCGAAGTCGGGCATGTCAACGTGGATCTGGCGGTCGAAACGACCGGGGCGCAGGAGGGCCTGGTCGAGGCTGTGGGCCAGGTTGGTGGCGCCGATGGTGAGGACCGGGGGCAGGACCGCCCGGTCTTTCTTCAGGCCCAGTTTGCGGATCAACCGCTGGCGCC
This sequence comes from uncultured Chloroflexota bacterium, assembly GCA_964631365.1. Classification (GTDB taxonomy): domain Bacteria; phylum Chloroflexota; class UBA11872; order UBA11872; family VXNJ01; genus JASLPR01. The sequence continues at coordinate 10,090 of CAZVZW010000014.1, forward strand.
AGCCGTTGTCGAAGTTGGGCGGGTCCATCTGCATGAGCAGTTCGTTGAGCATCATGGCGCCCATCCCGCCGCCCATCATGCCGCCCATCATGCCCATACCGCCGCCGGTCTGGCGATCGCGGGACATGCCAATGGCGTCGATTTCGTCGATGAAGATGATAGCGCCGCCGTGCTTGCGGGAGAGCTTTCGGGCCTTGCCGTACAGCATCATGATGCGGAGGACGCCGATGCCCATGAACATGTTGGAGAAGCCGGGCGCGGAGGCGTAGGCGAAGGGCAGACCGGCCTCGGTGGCGATGGCCTGGGCGAGGTAGCTCTTGCCGGTACCGGGAGGGCCTTCGAGGAGCAGGCCGCGGGTGTGCTCGCCGCCCATCTCTTTGATCTCACGAACGCCGCGAAGAAGCATGACGATGCGGCGGGCGACTTCCAGGACCTGGTCGTTGCCGCGGTAGTCGTCGAATCGGACGCCGGTTTCGCCGGCCTGGACCCAGTAGACCCGCCCGCGCCCCATGAACATCATCAGGGCAGCGAACTGCATGATCATCATGGAGGCCATGAAGAGCATCTGGAAGGCCAACTGGAAAATGCCCGCCATGAGCGGGGTGGCGAGGATCCACATGACCACCATGCCGGCGGTGAGGAGGAGCCAGAGCAGGGTCTTGTACTTGTTGGCCCAGAGGAAGTCGACGAGTCCGCCGGCCTCAGCCAGACCGGCTTCGCGCCTGATGTCGTGCCCTCGATCGTCCTGTATGATTCCGCCACCTCGGCACCGGCCGGCCCCCCCGGGGCGAACGGTGCGCGCATCCTGTAACGCTCCGCATGATTGGGGATTATACCCCCGCGCCGCAGGGTAGATGGAGAGAAATACCGCAGTCGCGGGCAGGTTGTTCGGAATGAGCGCGGAGAACCGCAGTGATTCGGCGGCTCCCGTGATGAAGGGGGGTGAGCACTGGCTGCGCTGGCTGGTCCCGGTGCTGGTGGTAGCCGAGATCGGGCTAATCTGGACCGGAGCGGTGGGCGGGGCAGCGGCGATCGGCCTAGCGGTGGGGATTGAGTCGCCGGTGGTGGTCGTGGGCCTGCGCCATTTCCTGGTGGCGCGGGCGGGCTACGTTCGGGAGCGGGAACAGGGGGTGGACGGGTGGAGCGCGTTCGAGCGGGGAATGGCGATGGTGGCGCCGCGGATGGCGTCT
>CAZVZW010000014.1:11379-21993 GCA_964631365.1 uncultured Chloroflexota bacterium
CGGGTGGAGCGCGTTCGAGCGGGGAATGGCGATGGTGGCGCCGCGGATGGCGTCTCGGCTACTGGTGACGGAGATCCGGCTGTGGGTGTGCCTAGCGACTTGGCTGGCGCGGCACCATCGGCGGGAGGCGGAGGACTTTGCGTATCACCGGGAATCGATGGTGAAGTACCTGCTGGTGGTGGTGTTGTTCACGCTGCCGGTGGAGGTGCTGGCGTTTGAGTTTCTGATCCCGTGGGGGTGGCTGCGCTGGTTGCTGGTGGTGCCGGCAGTGACTCCAGGTTCCGCGGAGCCGCCGGCGGCGCGGCCGGGGCGACGGTTTCGGCGTCGGGCGTAAGCAAGACGGCTGGTCGGGCGGGCCGACTTGAAGTACTCTCCGGCGGGCGCGGTTTGTAGCTGACAAAGGGAGGCGCTTTGGCGGGCGAAGTACGGTTCGCAATCGTAGGCGGCGGGGTGATCAGCGATGTGCACGCGCGGGCAATCCGGGGGGCGCAGGGAGCGGAGTTGACAGCGGTGGTGGACGTGGAGGACAAGCCGCGGGCGGCGGCGGCAGAACGGCTGGGAGTGCCGGGGTACGGCTCGGTGAGTGAACTGATCGCGGCCCGGGTGGCGGACGCGGTGACGGTGGCGGTGCCGAGCGGATTGCACGCGGAGGTGGGGGCGCGGGCGGCCCACGGGGGTCTGCACGTGCTGACGGAAAAGCCGATCGAGATCACGCTGGCGGCGGCGGACCGGTTGATCGCGGCCTGCGCGGCAGCGGGGGTGACGCTGGGGTGCATTTCGCAGTCGCGGACGGAATCGGACATCGCCGGGGCGCACGCGGCGGTGGCGGCCGGGCGACTGGGCCGGATGGTACTGGCCAAGGCGGATACGAAATGGTTTCGGTCGCAGACGTACTACGACGAGGGGGGCTGGCGGGGAACCTGGGATCTGGATGGCGGTGGGGCGCTGATGAACCAGTCGATCCACGCGATCGACATCCTGCAATGGGTGATGGGGCCGGTTACTTCGGTGAGTGCCTATGCGGCGACGCTGACCCACGAAATCGAGGCGGAGGACAACGCGGTGGCGGCGATCCGGTTCGCCAGCGGGGCGCTGGGCGTGCTGGAGGGCTCGACGTCGCTGAAGGCGGGACGGCCGCGACGGCATGAGTTCCACGGGGATGGGGGCTCGATCGTGCTGGAGGACGGGCGGGCGTTGGTGTGGGATGTGGCGGACGGCGCCGCGTCGCCGTCGACGGGGATCGGTCCGGCGGCGACGGACGGCAAGGTGGTGGGGAGGATGGACCACAATCCGCACCGCCTGCAGGTGGAGGATTTCGTGGCCGCAATCAGCGAGGGCCGGGAGCCGCGGGTCAACGGAGCGGAAGGACGGGCGCCGGTGGAATTGATCCTGGCGATCTACGAGTCGGCATCACGGGATGGGGAGCCAGTGACACTGCCGCTGTAGCGGGCGGGCGGGCGGCTTCGGCCTAGAAAGCATCCAGGGCGGTGCTCATGAAGTCGTGGCTGGAGCGGAGGCTGTCGTAGGGATCGCGCAGAAAGGCGTCTTGCTCGACGATCCAGACGGTGGTGCCGGCGTCGCGGGCGGCGGGAAGGATGGCGTGCCAGTCGAGGTTGCCCTCGCCGACCGGAGCGAAGAAGGGGCGGGGATGGGATTCGCCTTCATCGCGCACGAGGGTCAGATCTTTGACGTGGAGATAGTCGACGCGGCCGTGGAGGCGTTCCAACAGGCGGGCCGGATCGACGCCGCCGACGGCGACCCAGTAGACGTCAAGTTCGATGGCGAGCGCTGGGGCGTCATCGACGAGGGTGTCGAAGGGAACTGGTCCGCCGCCTTCGGGGCAGGCGAACTCGTGGGCATGGTTGTGATAGCCGAGGGCGATGCCGGCGGCGGCGAGGGCGGCGGCGATGGGCGGGACGGCGTCGGCAAAGCGACGATAGCTGTCGGGGTCGTAGCGGTCGTACTCGTTGCGGAAGATGGGGACGGCGACGTAGGCGCAGCCGATGGCCTGGAGGTAGTCGATCTCGGCGGCGGTGTCGTCGCGCAAGGCCTGCCAGCCACGGTGGGCGCCGAGGCACTCCAGGCCCTCGCCATCGAGCATGCGGCGGGCTTCGGCAGGGGTGGTGTCGGCATCGGGGCCTTCGACGGCAGCGACGGTGGAGAACTGGACGCCGTCGTAGCCGATGGCCTTGACGCGGCGGAGGGCTTGGGCGAGGCCGGCGCGGTTGCGGATTTCGTTGCGGAGGGAGTAGAGCTGGGCGGCGAGGCGGTGCATGGGGACTCCTGGCTATTCCGGATCCGGGGGCGCGAGCTGCTCGGCGAGGTCGTTGAAGTCGGTGGCGTGGAGGTCAAATTCCTCGCCGGATTCTACGGGCCCGCCGGGGCCGTGCTCCTCGGGTCGGCCGACGAAGGCGGTGGCTAGGCCTGCGGCGGCGGCGGTGCGCAGATCGGCCGGGTGGGCAGCGACCATCATGACCTGGGCGGGGGTGAAGCCGAGATAGCCGGCGGCCATGAGATAGACCGCAGGGTCGGGCTTGTAGCGCTGCACCAGCTCAGCGGAAAGGATGCAGTCCCAGGGCAGGCCGGCGTTTTTCGCCATGTTAGTGAGCAGGGCGACGTTGCCGTTGGAAAGGGTAGCGAGGACGTTGTGTTCACGGAGGCGGGTGAGGCCGGGGACGGCGTCGGGCCAGGGGGTGAGGCGGTGCCAGGCACGGTTGAGGTTGTCGATGGCGGGTTCGGATAGGCCGGTGACGGCGAAGCGCTGGAGCAATTCGTCGAGGATGAGGCGGTGGAGGGTGTCGATGTTGGTCCAGGGAAGATCGCCGGAAGCGACGCGGCGCATGGCCGGCCCGTAGCCGCCGCGCCAGGCGTCGGCAAACCCGGCTGGGTCGAGATCAAGGTTGAGCGCGGTGAGTTCGCGGATGAGGGAGCCGCGCCAGTCGACGACGGTGCCAAAGACATCGAAGGCGAGGGCGCGGACGTGACTATGGTTCATGGGGCCGGGCGGGGCCGGGTGGTTGGAGGGCGTAGCCGGTGAGGGGGGAGTGGGCGCAAAGCCCGGCGACCTGGCAATCGTCGCATTCGGCGGGAAGGTCGGCGGGCTCCCCGAGGCGGCAGAGGCGGCCCTGGTCGGCGAGCATTTCGAGGGTCCACTGGACCTCGTGGAGGCGCAGACCGGTGCGGCGAGCGAGCTCGGCAAGGGTCAGCCCACTGTCGGCGGATTCGAGTTCGTTGAGGACGCGGCGGAGCATGGCTGAGACTAGCCGAAACCCAGGGCGCGGCCGGCCTGGTAGACGAGGAAGGCGCCGAGCCAGGCGACGGCGAGGCTGTAGGCGACCTGGAAGGCGGTGAGGCGCCAGGAGAGGGTCTCGGCGCGGATGGAGGAGAGGGCGGCGAAACAGGGGACGTAGAGGAGAACGAAGACGAGCATGCCGGCGGCGGCGGCCGGGGAGATGGCGACGGCCATGGCGATCTGGATGCCTTCAGTGCCGGCTTCGAGGGCCGGGCCGCCGGCATAGAGAACGGCCAAGGCGCCGAGGACGAGTTCTTTGGCGGCGAAGCCGATGAGGAGTGCCATGCCTTCCTTCCAGGCAAGGCCGAGTGGCCGGACCACGGGCTCAAGCCAGCGGGCGGCGCTACCGAGCCAGCTGTCGGCGCCGTTGTACTCGACTCCCCATGGCATGGAACCGAGGAACCAGAGGGCGACGGAGCCGATGAAGATGTACAGGCCGGCGCGCCGGAAGAAGGCCCAGGTGCGCTGCCAGACGGCAAGGCCGACGGTGAGGGGGGTGGGGAGTTTGTAGCCGGGGAGCTCGAGGATGAAGGGGGCGGTAGGGCCGGGGAGGAGGGTGTGGCGGAAAAGCCAGGCGGAGCCGAAGGCGACCAGAGCGCCGAGGGCGTAGAGGGCAAAGACGACGAGTCCGACGCGTCCGGGGAAGAAGACGCTGGCGATGAGGACGTAGACGGGGAAGCGAGCGCTGCAGGACATGAAGGGGGTGATGAGGACGGTGGCGAGGCGCTCGTTGCGGTTTTCGAGGATGCGGGTGCCGAGGATGGCGGGAACGGAGCAGCCGAACCCGAGGACCATCGGCACGAAGGCCTTGCCGGGGAGTCCGACGCGGGACATGAGGCTCTCCACTACGAATGCGGCGCGGGCGAAGTAGCCGGAGTCTTCGAGAATCGAGAGGGCGAGGAAGAGAAAGGCGACGTTGGGGAGGAAGACGGCGAGGGTGCCGAGACCGGCGAGGACGCCATGGATGAGGAGGGCGGCAAACCAGTCGGGGGCGCCGGCAGCGGCGAGGGAGGTGGCAGCCCAGCGGCTGACGGCGTCGATGAGACTGACGAGTCCGTTGACGACCGGATCGGCGAGTCCGAAGGTGACCTGGAAGGTGGCGAACAGGACCAGCGCGAGGATGGGGAGGCCGATCCAGGGGTGGGCGGCGAGACGGTCGACGCGGTCGGAGGCGGAGGGGGGCTTTTCGGCGGGCCGGTGGACGACCAGGTCGGCGAGTTCGCGGATGTACTCGTAGCGGCGGCCGGCGAGGAGGATGGCCGGGTCGTCGCCGAGTTCGGTGGCCCAGTGACCGCGGTGGGCATCGAACCAGTCGGTCAAATCGTGCCAGCCGGGGACGCGCTCGAGACGGGGATCGCGGCTCTGGTTGCCTTCGAGCATGGTGAGGGCGACGGAGCGAGGGGTGGCGCGGTCGGGAAGCGGCAGGCCGGCCATCCGATCGGCGACGGCGGCGATGACGGATTCGAGGGCCGGGCCGTAGTCGATGCCCCAGGAATCGGGTTCAGCGGGGTTGGCGGCGAGATTGGCATGGGCGATCTGGCGAGCAAGCTCGCCGGTGCCCTCACGCTTTGGGGCGACGGTCTCGACGACCGGGACGCAGAGGTGATCGGCGAGCAAGGGAATATCGATCTCGATGCCGCGACGACGGGCGACGTCGGCCATGTTGAGAACGAGGACCAGCGGCCAGCCGGTCTCGAGGAGCTGGATGGTGAGGTAGAGATTGCGCTCGAGGTTGGCGGCGTCGAGGATGTTGACGAGGACGTTGGGCTGCTCGCGAAGCATGAACTCGAGGGCGATTTCCTGGTCGCGGGATTGAGCGACGAGGCTGTAGGTGCCGGGGAGATCGACGAGACGGAGGAGGGTTTCGCCCAGGCGAGCCTGGCCCTCGCGGCAGGCGACGGTGGTACCGGGCCAGTTGGTGACCTTCTGACGACTGCCGGTGAGGACGTTGAAGAGGGTGGATTTGCCGGCGTTGGGATTGCCCATAACCGCCACGGTCAACCGGTCGGCGGTCAAGTCAGCGGGTTTCCGGGGTGGTGGGGTCGGGGAGGATGAGGATGCCATCGGTTTCGCGGCGACCGAGAGCGAGGTGGGTGTCGCCGCACATGACCACGATGCCGCCGTGGCCGCGGCCGGCCTTCTGAAGGAGGCGCAGGCGGGCGCCGGGCTGCAGACCCTGGACCGCGAGCTGCCGCCGGATGTGGTCGGGGCCGGTGAGGCGGTCGACGCAGCCGGTGGCGCCGGGCGGCAGGTTGCGCAGGGCGATGACCGCGTCTGGAGTGTCTTGTGAAGGCTCGGTGGTCAGGGCCATTTTCCAGTTCAGGACAAGCGGTCCATTTTACCGTGGAAAACGGTGTCTGTACTCACCAGACCGGGCGAATTGTCGGGGAGCTAGGGAGCGCCGGCTAGAGCCACTTCTTGAAGCGCGCGCCCGCGGGGTGCTCGATGAGTTCGCGCCATTCGACGATGCCGACGTCGGTGGCGAAGTCGTCGTAGAGCCCGGTGAGCTCGGTCAGCTTCTGCGGGTTGGCGATGGCCTGGTCGTGGAGCTCGGTACGGTCTTCGTCGATGTCATACAGCTCGAACCGACCGGGATAGCGTCGGACCAGTTTCCAGTTGTCGGCGCGGACGGCGACGTTGCCCTCGTGCTCGATGATGACCGGGCGGTCGCGGGTCCAACCGTCGCCGACGAAGACCGTCAGGAGGCTTTCGCCTTCAAGCGGAGTTATCGGGTTGCCGTTGAACTCGGAGGGGTAGGGAGCGTCGGCGGCGTCCAGGCAGGTGGCCATGACATCGCCGATCCAGCCGGGAGCGTGGGTGATCCGGTTGGCGGGAATGCGGTCGGGCCAGTAGGCGATGAAGGGAGTGGAAATGCCGCCTTCGTGGGTGAAGTGCTTGTAGAGGCGAAACGGGGTGTCGCTGGCGTTGGCCCAAGGGAGATCGTAGCTGAGGTAGGTGGTTTCTTCACCGGGCATGATGCCGCAGTGGTTGCCGGCGGTGATGGTGCAGCCGCTGCGGGTCCGCGGCGGGGCGATGTCGGGAATGCCGTCTTCGCGGAGGAATTCGGCGCAACCGCCATTGTCGGAGAGGAACATGACTAGGGTGTTGTCGTCCATGCCGAGCTCACGGACCCGGGACATGATGGCACCAACGCCCTGGTCCATGCGGTCGACCTGGGCGGCGTAGACGGCCATGCGGGCGTCTTCCCAGTCCTTCAATTCAACGCTGTCCCAGTCGGGGGCGGTTTCGTCGCGGGGCGATATCTCCCACTTCGATTCGAGCAGCCCCATGCCCTTCTGCTCTTCGTGGCGGGCGGTGCGGATCGGGTCCCAGCCGTCAGAGTATTTGCCGCGATACTTGGCGATGTCTTCGGGGAGGGCGTGAAGCGGCCAGTGGGGGGCGGTGAAGCCGACGTAGAGGAAGAAGGGGTCGGCGCCCTGGCCGTGGTCGCGAATGAAGTCGGCGGCGTTTTCGGCGATAGCGTCGGTGTAGTAGTAGTCGCCGTAGTTGTCGGGCTCGATGTAGTCGTCGTCGCGCATGAGGGTGTGGGGATCGAAAAAGCTGCCGCTGCCGGCGAGGGTGCCGTAGAAGTGCTGGAATCCGCGCTGGCGGGGGGTGGGGTGGGTGGCGTCGCCGGGCTCGACATCCTTCCAACCGCGGTAGGGATAGTCGCCGCCGGCGTGCCATTTGCCGGCCATGAGGGTGGTGTAGCCGGCCGCGCCGAGGGCTTCGGCGATGGTGACGCAGTTCTCGTTGAGGAAGCCCCGGTAGGGCGGTACTTCGAAGTCGATGGTCATGTGGCCGATGCCGGCCTGGTGGGGGTGCAACCCGGTGAGCAACGAGGCGCGGGTGGGACAGCAACGGGCGCTGTTGTAGAACTGCGAGAAGCGCAGGCCGCCGGTGGCGAGGGCGTCGATGTTGGGGGTGGCGATCTCGGAGCCGTAGCAACCGATGTCGGAGAAACCCATGTCGTCGACCATGATGAGGATGATGTTGGGGCGGTTGCTGGCGTTGGCCATCGGGGGTGTCTCCCTTGTTGTTGCGATCTTTGGGCTAGTAGCGGGAACCGGGGTAGTCGAGCAGGTTGAAGCGTCCCTTGAGCCGTTCGTATTGCTCGTCCCACGAGATGATGCCGCAGCGCTGGACGAAATCGGCGTAGATGCCGGTGAGTTCGGCCATGCGCTGCGGGTTGGTGGCGGCGAGGTCGTTCAACTCGGTGCGGTCTTCGTTGAGTTCGTAGAGTTCCCAGTCACCGGCGCGGTCTTTGACGAGTTTCCAGTCGCCAAGGCGTACGGCGGCGTTGCCTTCGTGCTCCCAGCAGAGCGGGTCGGGGCGGTGCCAGGCGAGGTCCTGGAAGGCGGGCAGCAGGCTTGCACCTTCGGTGGGGGTGATGTCGTGGCCGCCACGCTGAAGCGGATACTCACCACCGGCGGCGTCGAGGCAGGTGGACATGATGTCCATGATGTGGGCGGGGGCGTGGCTCAGGCGGCCGCCGGCGACGGCGTCGGGCCAGTGGACGATGAGGGGGGTCGAGATCCCGCCTTCGTGGACCCAGTGCTTGTACATGCGGAAGGGAGTGTCGCTGGCGTTGGCCCAGGGGAGGTCGTAGCTGGCGTAGGTCTCGTCAGAACCAGGCTCGATGTCGGGGCTGTTGCCGACGCGGACGGTACGACCGTCGGGGGTGGTGGAATTGGGTATCTCGGAGGGCCCGTCTTCACCCAGGAACTCGGCGCAGCCGCCGTTGTCGGAGAGGAAGAAGATAAGCGTGTTGTCGAGGATGTCGAGGTCGCGGAGATTGGCAACGATGCGGCCGACGCCCTGGTCCATGCGGTCGACCTGGGCGGCGTAGACGGCCATGCGGGCGTCTTCCCACTCTTTTTCGGTGACGCCCTCTTCCCAGTCGGGAGCCTGCACGTCACGGGGGCTGATCTCCCACTTGCTGTCGAGCAGGCCGGTGCCCTTCTGATCTTCGTGGCGGGAGGTGCGCAGGTTGTCCCAACCGCCGAGGTACCTGCCACGGTACTTTTCGATGTCCTCGGGCAGCGCCTGCAGTGGCCAGTGGGGGGAGAAGTAGGCGACGTGGATGAAGAATGGTGAGTCCTGATCCTGGGCCTCGGTGACCTGGCGGATGGCGTTGTCGGTGATGCCGTCGGTGAGGTAGAAGTCGCCCTCGGGGGGGCCTTCGATGCGATCGTCGATGGCGATGCGGGCGGGGTGGAAGTAGTTGGCGCCCATGGCACCCCAGTAGTGGTCGAAACCGCGATCGACGGGGCGGGGGTGGCGTTCGTCGCCCTGGACGGCGAGCGGGTTGGCGAGGCCGTGGACATCGCCGCCGACGTGCCACTTGCCGGACATGAGGGTCTGGTAGCCGGAGGGTTTGAGCGCCTCGGCGATGGTGACGCAGTTCTGGTTGAGGAAGCCCTGGTAGGGAGCGACGCCGAGGTCGGCGGTCATCTGGCCGACGCCGGCCTGGTGGGGATGCAGTCCGGTGAGCAGCGAGGCGCGGGTGGGGCAGCAGCGGGCGTAGTTGTACATCTGGCTGAAACGCAGCCCGCCGGCGGCCAGAGCATCAAGATTCGGGGTCTCGATCTCGGATCCGTAGCAGCCGATGTCGGAGTAGCCCATGTCGTCGGCGAGGATAAGGATGATGTTGGGGCGGGTCGCGTGACCGCGTGCTTCGGACATGGGTTGGATCTCCTCCCGACGGTTGGGGGTGTGGGGGATGGCTACTTCTTGTAGGCGAGAGTGGAGTAGAGGCGCAGCTTGGTGGGCGCCATCTTGGGCAGGTCGAGAACTTCTTCCCAGGGGATGACCCGCGAGTTGGCGGCCCAGTTGTCGTAGAGGCCGCGCAGCTCGGCAATCTTGTCGGGCAGCTTGCCGGCGAGGTCGTCCAGTTCGGTACGGTCTTCATCCATGTCGTAAAGCTCCCAGTCGCCGGGGAACTTGCGGACCAGTTTCCAGTTGCCCTGGCGGACAGCGAGGTTGCCCTCGTGCTCCCAGAAGATCTCGCGCTCGCGGTTCCACTGATCGTTGGTGAACGCGGGGCGGAGGCTCTCGCCCTGCAAAGGCTGGATGGCGTTGCCGTCGTACTCGGACGGGTACGGGGTGTCGGCGACATCGACGCAGGTGGCCATGACGTCGATGAGGTGGGCCGGTGAGGTGACGCGCTGACCGGCGGCGATGCCGGCGGGCCAGTGGGCGATGAACGGGGTGGCGATGCCGCCTTCATGGGTCCAGTGTTTGAAGAGTTTGAAGGGAGTGTTGCTGGCGTTGGCCCACGGGAGGTCGTAGCTGAGGTAGGTGTCGTCGGGACCGGGCATGAGGTCACGGTGGTTGCCGACCCGGACGGGGCGGCCATCAAGGGTCTCGGTGGGGGCGACTTCGACGCGGCCATCTTCCTTGAGGAACTCGGCGCAGCCGCCGTTGTCGGACAGGAACATGACCAGGGTGTTGTCTTTGAGATTCATGGCCTCGAGCCGGGCCATGATGCGGCCGATGCCCTGGTCCATGCGGTCGATCTGGGCGGCGTAGACGGCCATGCGGGCGTCTTCCCAGTCGGTGTCCTTGACGTCTTCCCAGGGAGGCGCGGATTTGTCGCGGGGGGAGATCTCCCACTTGGAGTCGACGATGCCGGAGCCCTTCAACTCTTCATGGCGGGAGGTGCGGAGCTTGTCCCAGCCGTCGCGGTACTGGCCGCGATATTGTTCGATGTCTTCGTCGAAGGCATGCAGCGGCCAGTGGGGGGCGGTGAAGGCGACGTAGAGGAAGAATGGGTTGTCTTTGACGCCGTGCTCACCGATGAAGTCGACGGCGTTGTGGGCGATGAAGTCGGTGTAGTAGAAGTCGTCGCCTTCGGCCTGGATGGGCTTGTCGCCATCGACCATGGTGTGCGGGTTCCAGAAGCTGCCGGCGCCGGTGAGAGTGCCGATGTGGCGGTCGAAGCCACGCTGGGCGGGGAGGGGCCACTTCTCTTCGCCGGGGTGGGCTTCGTTGGTGGCGGAGAGCAGGTAGTCGCCGCCGACGTGCCACTTGCCGGACATCAGTGTGGTGTATCCGCCGCCCTTCAGCGCCTCGGCGATGGTGACGCACTCGCGATTGATGAAGCCGCGGTAGCCGACGTCTTCGAGGTCGAGGGTCATGTGGCCGATGCCGGCCTGGTGGGGATAGAGCCCGGTAAGGAGGGAGGCGCGGGTGGGGCAGCAACGGGCGTAGTTGTAGAACTGGGTAAAGGTGACTCCGTTCTCAGCGAGGGCGTCGATGCTGGGGGTCTTGATCTCGGAGCCGAAGCAGCCGATGTCGGAGAAGCCCATGTCGTCGACCAT
>CAZVZW010000015.1:0-2563 GCA_964631365.1 uncultured Chloroflexota bacterium
GCCTGCCTGGAACTGGGCGTCGAGACGGTGGCCGTGTATTCCACCGCCGACCGCGACGCCCTGCACGTCCGCTTGGCCGACCACTCGGTCTGCATCGGACCCGGTCCCGCCCCGGACAGCTACCTGAACATCCCCAACGTCATCAGCGCCGCGGTCAATTCCGGCGCCGACGCCATCCATCCCGGCGCCGGTTTCCTGGCCGAAAACGCCTACTTCGCCGAGATCTGCGGCCGCTACGACCTGGCCTACATCGGCCCCTCACCCGAGATCCTGGCCATCGCCGGCGACAAGGGCGCCGCCGTCCAGGCCGCCCGCGACGCCGACGTCCCGGCGCTGCCCACCTCCACCAAACGGCTTGTCGACCTGCAGACCGCCAAGAGCGAGCTGCGCGCCCTCGGGCTCCCGGCCATGCTCAAGGCCACCGCCGGCGGCGGCGGGCGCGGCATGCGCCGCATACTCAACAACGGCGATCTCACACGCGAATTCCCCCGCGCCCAGGCCGAGGCCAAGTCCTCCTTCGGCAATCCCGATCTCTATCTCGAGCGCCTGCTGCTCGGGGTGCGCCACATCGAAGTGCAGATTCTCGGTGATGACAGAGACATCGTCAGCCTCGGCGAGCGCGACTGCTCGGTGCAGCGCCGCCACCAGAAGGTGATCGAAGAAAGCCCCGCCCCGAGGCTCGACGACCGCACCCGCAAGCGCATCGCCGACGCCGCCGTCAAGTTCGCCCGCAAGCTGAGGTACCACAACGCCGGCACCGTCGAATTCCTCCTCGACGCCGCCGGCGACTTCTACTTCCTCGAACTCAACGCCCGCATTCAGATCGAGCACCCGGTCACCGAGATGGTCACCGGCATCGATATCGTCAAGGAGCAGATTTCGCTGGCCGCCGGCGAGCGCCTCAGCATCAACCAGAAGTCCATCAAGACCACCGGCCACGCCATCGAATGCCGCATCGTCGCCGAAGACCCCGAGAACGACTGGGCCCCGGCCTCTGGGCTCATGACCGAGTTCCAGGTGCCCGGCGGGCCCGGCGTGCGCGTCGACACCCACATGAGCGGTGACCAGGTGGTCAGCTTGCACTACGACTCGTTGCTGGCCAAGGTCATCTGCCGGGGCGAAGACCGCGCCCACGCGCTGGAAACCGCGCGCCGCGCGCTCACCGAGTTCCGCGTCAGCGGCCTGCCGACGAATCGGGAGTACCTGCTGCGAGTGCTCGACTCCGAAGAGTTCGTCGAAGGCGAGGCGACCCTCGAATCGGCCCTCGGCGAAGCCCCGCTGTCCGGGCTCACCCCGTCGTACCAGGGTTAGCCGCCAGATCACCATGCCTGACCTTCCCCCCAAAGGCCCCCGACTGCATGGCCGCCGCGGCGCCCGTGAGTTGCTGCTGCAGGTGCTTTACGAAGCCGACCTCGGCCGCCGGCTCCCCGACGCGCTGCTCAGCGAGCGCGCCGACGAAATGGAAATCGCGCCCGACCAGCTCAAGTTCATCCGCTCCGTCAGCGACCTTCTACACGCGACAATCGACGAAATCGACCGCAAAATTACGACGGCCGCGCCGCGACGACCGCTCGCGCAGTTAGCCCCGCTCGACCGGGCATTGTTGCGAATGGCGGTCGCCGAGTTGCTGGTCGCGGACACCCCGGCCGCCGTCGCCATCGACGAAGCCGTCGAGCTGGCGAAGCGCTACGGAGTTGAATCTTCGGGCCGCTTCGTCAACGGCGTCCTCGGCACAATCCAACGCGAAATCGAAGCCGGCCCCGGCGCCGCGCCCGCTCTGGAACCCGTAACCAATGGCTGAAACAACCGCCGAGCGCGAACTCACCGACGAAGAAAAAGGTGTGATGTCCCTGCGGGGGCACCTCCTCGAGTTGCGCTCCCGCATAACCATCGCTGCCATCGCCGTGGTGGCCTGCAGTCTTATCCTCTGGCCGTTCAAAGAGTTCGTCTTCGAGGTCCTGCAGAGCCCCCTGCCCGACGACGCCGTACTGCAGCAAATCACGCCCACCGAGACCTTCTTCACCTTCATCAAGATCTCGCTGATGTTCGGCGTCGGCGTCTCTAGCCCGCTGGTCGTCTACCAGATGCTCGCCTTCATCTCTCCGGGTCTCTATCCCAACGAGCGCCGCATGATCTATTACTCGCTGCCGGCCGTCGCCGGACTCTTCTTCATCGGCGCCATGTTCGCCTGGTTCGTCGTCCTCAATTTCACCCTCGGCTTTCTGACCAATTTCAGCCCCGACGACATTAAGACCGAGCTGAGCGTCTCGTCGTTTGCCGATTTTGTGACCAAGATCCTGCTCGCGGTCGGGCTGGTTTTCGAGACGCCATTGGTCATCTTCCTGCTGGCGCGGCTGCGCATCGTCAGCACCAAGCGGCTCCAGGGCTTCCGCCGCTACGCCATTGACGTCAACGTCATCATCGCCGCCGTCATCACTCCGACGCCCGACCCGTTCACCCAGATGACGGTCGCGATCCCAATGTACCTGCTATACGAGTTGGGCGTGTTGCTCTCGCGGCTGGCCGTCCCGTCCCGTGAGGAAGATCTCGACCCCGGCCCCGA
>CAZVZW010000015.1:2573-21718 GCA_964631365.1 uncultured Chloroflexota bacterium
TCGGCCGCCTAGGTTTCCCCCGCAGCGAAGTCCGTGGCCATCTCCCGGGCAGTAGTTCGGTCCGCTTCCGCTGCTAGAGCAAGATAGCCTGTGGCTGGTGGCCCGACCTGTGGGCAGGTTGGATGCGCGTCTGCGGATCGAACAGAGGGGGCTATGCCCCCTAATCCACCGACCAATCCGTAGCCCCGTACTCCGCCCCGTCGATGTCGAACTCCACCAGCGCCTGCAACATATCCGCGTGCAGTCCGGCGCGGGCCGTCAGGCGGGTGCCGTCGGGCAGATCGGCGGAGATCCGCCAGGCGTGCAGCATCTGCCGGTCCGCCCCGCCGTCGGTGCCATAGACCGAGTCGCCGAGCACCGCAAAGCCCACCGCCGCTAGGTGCACCCGCGCTTGATGGGTCCGTCCGGTCACCAGGTCCAGTTCCAGCAGGGAGGCGTGGTTGGTCCGGGCCACGCGGCGGAATTTGCTTAGCGCCGACCGGCCCGACCAGTCCACCTCCATCCGGCGCGGGTCGGCGGTCGAGCGGCCGATGGGCGCCTCGATTGTCCCCGAGGCGTGGGGAAAGCTCCCGGCCACCAGCGCCACGTAGGTCTTTTGTACCTTGCGCTCGCCGAACTGCTCCACCAGAGAACGATAGGCGATCTCGGTGCGGGCCACCAGCATCACCCCCGAGGTATCCATATCCAGGCGATGCACGATCCCGGGCCGCTCTGCCCCGCCCACTCCCGCGATCTCCGGAAACCGCGCCAACAGACCGTTCACGAGGGTCCCGTAGGGGCGGCCCGCGCCCGGGTGCACGGCCAGGCCGGCGGGCTTGTCGATCGCGATCACCTCGTCGCCGGCATGGATTGTGCTGAAGGCGATGTCCGGATCGGGCCCCACCCTGGGCGACCGTTCCGGGATCGTGCATTCCACGGCATCGCCCTTGGCCAGGCGGCTTGCGCGGCGCGGCGGTTGTTTGTTTACGAGCACAAAGCCGTCGTCCACCAGGTGTTGCACGCGATTGCGGCTCAGTTCCGGTAATCGTTCCGCCAGCACCACATCCACGCGCCGGCCGGCGTCGTTGGCGGAAGCCGTAAATTGTTCGGTGGCTGCCTTGCTCATCGTCCCGCCCCCTGCTCCACCAACTCCCGGGCTACTGCGTAAACGGCGCCGTCAGGTTCGGGCGTTGCTCCACCCGTCCGGCCAGCAGCAAGATCACAAAGAGCGCGATTGACACATCGATAGCGGCGTCGGCCAGGTTGAACACCGGCCACCAGCCCAGGTCCACATAATCCACCACGTGCCCGAAGCGGAAGCGGTCGATCAGGTTGCCGACGGCCCCGCCGAAGGTCAGGCCAAACACCAGTCGGGTGGCCAGGGTTGGGCGTTGCAGTTGCTTCGAATACACCCAGATCAGTGCGCCGATTGCCGCCAGCACCAGCGCGGTAAACGCCCAGGGCGCCGCCGAGCCCGCGAACATCCCGAACACCAGTCCGCTGTTGTGCACCAGGCGCAGTTTCAGTACTGGTTCGATCAGCCACGCCTGCACCCCGTCCTGCTCCAGCAGGTAGCTGCTGATAGCTGCCTTTAGCACCTGGTCCAGCATCACCACCACCACAGACACCGCTAGGGTCGGACCGGCCAGTTCCAGAATCGGCTTGCGGCGCGTCAAGAATCGAATCGTCCTTGGGAAGAAGGGCCTCCGGCGGTATTCCGGTGGGTGTGCCAGGTTGCGGAATGTTACCATGACCGGAGTCGCTTCATGGATGCTTCCCGGCCCCGGCGAGCCCGTCCCCAGCCCGCGAAAGACCCGCCCATCACCACGCTGCGCAGCCGCTAAATGACCGTCTTCTGGCGCCGCCACCAGGGCGTGATCCTCGAGATCTTCGAGACCCTCCTGCTGGCCTCCTTCATCTTCTTCGCCTCTCGGCTCGTGGTGCAGAACTTCCGTGTCGACGGCCGCAGCATGCTCCCCGCGCTAACCACCGACCAACTGGTCCTAGTCACCAAGATTTCCTATCTCACCTCCAGCCCGGCGCGTGGCGACATCACGGTCATCAGCAAGCCATCCGCGCAGCGCGAGGATTTGGTAAAGCGCGTCATCGGGCTGCCCAACGAGACCATTGAAATGCGTGACGGCAAGGTCTACATCAACGGCATCGGGATCGACGAATCCGCCTACATCGTCGAACCCGGCAACTACTCGATGCCGCCAATTGTGCTGGGCGACAAAGCGTATTTTGTGCTCGGTGATAACCGGCGCGAGAGCGAGGACTCACGTCGTTTCGGGCCGGTCCCGTCGGCCGCCCTCATCGGCAAGCTCTGGCTGCGCTACTGGCCGCCAGAAGTATTTGGTTTCCTGCCCGAGCAGTCCCCCACTCGCGAGCCGTTACCGGTTCGCACGGACTCCAACGATGGCCTGCCCGTGTCGGCGGTCGAGGCGATTCCAGTCCTCGCTGGTGAACCCTCTCGATAGCGGCCGTTCAGGCAGATCGGCGTCCGCGTAATCGACGAAGTCTCAGGCTGAACCGTGCTGAGATCGTTGGAGGGAGACCGTCCGCACTACTCTCCTTCTTGAGAATTCCATCCGTGCCCGTCCTGCCTTACTCTTGAATGTCTCAGCGCTGCGTGAATACGATCCGCGGCGACGTGAAAAACTAGAACAGCCTGTGGCTGTCGGCTCTAGGCCGGCCAGGCCTCCACCAGCCGCGCCTTTGTCTGCTCCAGCGTCTCCGGCATCACCTTCGTCTCGCCCACCACCGGCATGAAATTTGTGTCCCCTTCCCAGCGCGGCACCACGTGGAAGTGCAGGTGCGCCGGCATGCCCGCGCCGCCAGCGTCGCCCAGGTTCAGGCCGATGTTGAATCCCGTCGGGTTCATCACCTTGCGCAGACCTCGCACGCAATCCTGCAAGAGCGCTGTGATGTCGGCGAACTCCGCCGCCGTGATCTCCAGCATCTCGCCAACATGTCGGTAGGGAATAACCAGCAGATGCCCGCCGTTGTAGGGGTAGAGATTCAGGATCACGTAGGACAGTTCCGAGGCGGCCACGACGAGACCGGGCAGTTCTGCGGCTTCGGAGCGCGTGTAGCAGAACGGGCAGCGGCCGCCGGCGGCGCGATCCCGCTCGATGTACTCCATTCGCCAGGGGCTCCACAGCCGGTCCATCGCGCCTCCATCGGTGCTGGGCCCGCGCCACCGCGCCGGCCCCAGAGGTTAACCTCTAGCGCATTCCGTCACCGCACTAGGACAGGTCCAGGCTACTTGAAACCATCTACCGACAACGAAACCAACGCCAAATCCATGCCTCCCTCCGAAGATCCATCCCAGGCAGAGCCCGCCACGACGGGCTCTGCCTGGGACGTGGCCGGGGCCGCGAATCTGGACGCTGCGTCCTCCCTACCGCCCGAGGATGAACCAGGTGTAAAGCCCGCGGAGCGGGTCATGCGCGCCTACGCCCGCCGCCTGACCGAAGTCGCCGCTCCGCAGGGGTACATCGGCAAACGGACGGTCGCCGATCTCGAGACGATGCACCTGGCCGACGCACTTATGGGCTCGGGCCCTTTCGTCGAGATGCCGGCCCATCCGGTGTTTGATCTGCTCGAAGCAACCGACCCGCCCCTCCGCCTAGTCGACATCGGTAGCGGCGCCGGGCTTCCCGGCATCCCGCTGGCCATCGCCCGGCCCGACCTGCGGGTCTTCCTGGTCGAGTCGCGGGCCCGCGCTGCCGGGTTCCTGCAGGACACCGTCGACGAACTCCAACTCGCCAACGTCCGGGTGCTGCGGGTGCGCGCCGAGACCTTGGCCCACGACCCGGAATTCCGCGAGACATTCCACCTGGCCACGGCCCGCGCCCTCGCCGTCACCGGCATCACCCTGGAGCTCTGCCTGCCGCTGTTGCGGGTCGGTGGCCGGGTGCTGCTGTACAAGACCGCCGCCGCCGGGGACGAAATCGCCGCCACTGCGCCGATCGCCGCGCGTCTGGGCGGCGCGCCCGGCCCGATCCATACCTACGAACTACCCGGCCTCGACCAGCCGCGCGTCATCGCCACATTTGCGAAGACCGCGCCGAGCCCGGCCAAGTACCCGCGCCGCTCCGGCACCCCGTCCCGCCGTCCACTTAAGCCCTAGCTGCCCTGCCGGCCGCGCCTTCTCTGTCGTGGTCCGACCTGTACGCGAGTTGGGAGCTTCCGGATTCGTGGCCCGACCTGCGTGCAGGTGGGGATCCCTATGTGGACAGTCGGCGGACTACTCTGGAAAACCCTGTGGATGCCCGACTGATAGCCTACCCAAAGCGGTGCATAAGTAGCTCGCCAACGGCTCAAGTTCGGCGGACAGCCCGCTGAGTAGCTGTCGATAACCACCGCCGCTCGGTGCACAACCAAACCGCAGTCGGTGGATCAGCAGTGGAGGGACCGTGCACAGACCGGCGCCCGTCGGCGTTCAACAGTCGGTCAGCTCGCCGGTCAAGAGCCTGGCCGACAGACGTCAGACAACATCAGCCTGAGGCTGTGGCCGACCGGCATCAGACAAGAGGCAGGCGTAGCCTGCCAGGCGTGGCCTGCCGGGCCTAGCCCGACCAGTTCACCAGCGCGCCGCCCCAAGACAACCCGCCGCCGAAGGCTACCATCAGCACCCGGTCGCCCGGCTGCACGAGCCCGGCCTCCACGGCCTCGCAGAGCGCCATCGGCACCGAGGCCGCCGACGTATTGCCGTAGTGCTCCACGTTCGTAAAGACCTTTTCCGGATCGAGTTCCAGTTGCTTCACGGCGGCGTCGATGATCCGGACATTTGCCTGGTGGGGGATAAAAAGGTCCACATCCTCCACGCTCAGCCCGGCGCGATCCAGAGTTTCTCGCGAGGCCCGGGCGGTGGTACGGACGGCGAACTTGTAGACCTCGCGTCCGTCCATCACCAGCAAGTTCATCCCGCTGGCCGGGTCGCAACCCGGCCTACTGCCGTCTTTGCCCGGTTGGTACAGCAGACCGGCCCCGGCACCGTCCGATCCCAGCATCGTGCTCGCCACCCCGCCCTTGCCATCCCCGGCTTGTAGCACCACTGCCCCAGCCCCATCGCCAAACAGCACACAGGTGGCCCGGTCGGCCCAATCCACGATCCGCGACATGGTCTCCGCGCCGATCAGCAGCACCATTCGGCTCTGCCTGCTCTGGATCAGCCCGTGGGCGATGGCCAGTCCGCTGATAAAGCCGGTGCAGGCGGCGTTGATATCCAGCGCGGCGGCGTTCCTAGCCCCCAGCGCGTCCTGCACCAGGTTGGCCACGGCCGGGAACCCGTAGTCCGGAGTGATCGTCGCGACGAGGATCATGTCGATCTCCTCCGCCGTGACTCCGGCGCGTTCCATGGCCTGCTGCCCCGCCGCCGTCGCCAGACTCAGCGTCGACTCGCCCTCACCGGCCACACGGCGCTCGCGAATCCCGGTGCGAGCTTGGATCCATTCATCGCTGGTATCCACCAGCTTCGCTAGGTCGTCATTCGTGCGGATACCTACCGGCAGGCTCATGCCCCAGCCGGTGATCTGCGTGTTCAAAGGCAAACCTTCGCTCCGTGCCCCGCGGGTCGGGTTGCTGCGCCAGGCGCGGTCGGGGTGACCGGCAGGCGACCGCGGGAAGGTATCACCGACTGCCGGTGTCGTCAACGCCGGTCACAGACCGTTCTTGTTCACTGACACCGCCATAACTCCCATGTAGTTCACGTCATACCGCACCGGATACTAGATAAGACTGGTCCACGGCCATACGAACCTCTTTCGATTCCGCCTGCCCCTCGCGAATCCTACCCGTTTGCGCGGCGGCTGCGCGGCGCGAACGCCCGCCGGCATTCTTCCTCAGCGAACCGACCGCGAAGGCCCTTTGCGTTGATATAATCTCTCCCGAGAGTCGGCCCGCGCCGGCCAATTGGCCACAGCGCCCGGCATAGCCGGACGAGAGGAGCCCGCCCATCGTGTCCAACGGAGTGGCTGTCACCGGCATGGGGGTCGTCAGCCCGGTCGGAATCGGCGTCCCGGCCATGTGGTCGGGCATCGCGGCCGGAGAGTCCGGCATCAGTTCGGTCGCCAGCATCGATGTCTCCGACCTGCCCAGCCGTATTGCCGGTCAGGTCCTCGACTTCGACGGCGACACCGCGCTGGGCAGCCGCACCACCCGCCGCACCGACCGCTACGTGCAGATGACGCTGGTCGCCGCCCGTGAGGCGCTGGCCGATTCCGGGCTCGAGTCCGACGAAGCGCTGAGTCCGCAATTCGGCTGCTTCTTGGGCAGCGGCATCGGCGGTATCGGCACCCTTTCCACCCAGTACGACGTCCTCGCCGAGCGCGGCCCGCGGCGGGTCTCGCCGTTCCTAGTCCCGATGATGATCGTCAACATGGCGGCCGGCCAGGTCGCCATCGACCTCGGGATCAACGGCCCCAACATGGCCATGGTTTCGGCCTGTGCCAGCGGCGCCCACGCCATCGGCGAAGCGGCCGCCACCATCCAGCGCGGCGACGCCGTGGCCATGCTCGCTGGTGGTTGCGAGGCGCCCATCAGCCGCATCGGCATGGCCGGTTTCTGTCAGGGCCGCGCCATGAGCACCGGATTCAACGACAACCCGGCTGCCGCCTCCCGTCCCTTCGACGCCGGCCGCGACGGCTTCGTCATCGCCGAAGGCGCCGGCGTCCTGGTACTCGAAGACGAGCAGCACGCCCGCGCGCGCGACGCCCACATCCACGCCCTCCTGCTTGGCTACGGCGCCAGCGCCGACGCCTTCCACATCACACTGCCGCCCGACGACGGCGGCGGCGCGGCCCACGCCATGCGGCGCGCCCTGGCGAAGGCCGAACTCAACGGCGACGGCATCGACTACATCAACGCCCACGGCACCTCCACCTCGTCCGGCGACAGCGCCGAGACCATCGCCATCCGCTCCGTCTTCGGCGACGCCGCCGACCGGCTCGCCGTCAGTTCCAGCAAGTCGATGCTCGGGCACATGATCGGTGCCGCCGGTGCCGTCGAGTCCATCATCAGCATCAAGGCCATCGCTGAAGGCGCCGCTCCGCCTACCATCAACTACGAAGAGCCCGATCCTGCCTGCGACCTCGACTACGTCCCCAACGAGACCCGCGCGATGCCCATCCGCACCGCGCTCAGCAACAGTTTCGGTTTCGGCGGCCAGAACGCCAGCCTGATATTCGGAGCCGCGTGAGTGCCCGCCCGGCCGCCGGCTTAAGGCAATGACCAACCTGCGCGAACTGCTCGACGACCTCATCGCTCGCGTCCGCGGCAGCGATATCGCCGAGCTTGAAGTCCGCAAGCAGGGCGTGCGCATCGCCGTCCGGCGGCGCTTCGCGGCGCTGGACGGCGTTCCCGGCGGGAACCCCGGTCCAGCGCCGGCTGCCGGTCCTGGCCCCGGCGAGATCGACATAATCTCGCCGCTGAACGGCATCTACTACGCGTCCTCATCGCCCGGCGAGACGCCGTTTGTCGAGGCCGGCCACCACCTCGAGCCCGGCCAGGTCGTCGGCCTGGTTGAGGCCATGAAGGTCTTCAACGAAATCCTTTCCGAAGTCTCCGGCACCGTCGTCGAAATGCTGGCCGTCGACGGCGTCGAGATCCAGGAAGGCGTCGCCGTCCTGCGCGTCCGCCTGGACGACGCCGAGTCCGAGTAGCCGGTCGACCTTGCATCAATCCAACCCGGGGGCAGCCACTTGAGCGTCTACACACCCGGCCGCTACGGCGGCACTCTTACCGACCGGCTGGTTCCGACCGGAGGTCTTCTGCGCGACCTGGCCTTCATCGGCGGCGCCGTGCTTTTCATCGCGCTGTCGGCGCAGGTCTCGATCCCGCTCTGGTTCACCCCGGTGCCGATCACCGGCCAGACCCTGGCGGTGCTGCTGGTCGGGGCCACCGGCGGTACCCGCCGCGGCGGCGCGGCACTGCTGCTCTACCTGGGCGGCGGCGCCCTCGGGCTCGGCTTCTTCTCGCCCGCCGGCGGGCCGGCCACCTACGGCTATCTCGGCGGCTTCCTGGCAGCGGCGCTACTCGTCGGCTATCTGGCCGAGCGCGGCTGGGACCGCAGTTACCGTCGTGCGGTGGCCGCCATGCTCGCCGGCAACATCGTCATCTACCTCGTCGGCCTGCCTTGGCTGGGCATCAACGTCGGCCTCGACCTCGGCGCGACCCTCAGCGCCGGACTCACCCCGTTCATTCCCGGCGACATCGTCAAGCTGCTGCTCGCCGCGGCGGCGCTTCCTTCAACGTGGCGATTGCTGGGCCCGCGCCGGTGAATTCGCCACAGGCTTCGATTTCGTCACAGCGGCATTCCCGCCTAGAATGGCTGGCGAAACTCGGGGCCTGCTCGGCACCGGGCCGTGCCTCGTCTGAAATCAACAACCGGCTGACAATCACGAGCGCCCTGGGCGCTCCGCCAGAACAAGGAGACCCGCTTTGGCAGTCATTGACGATGTAATCGGAGTCATCGAGAAGACCCTCAAAGACGTCGACACATCGGCGGTCACCCTCGAGACCAGCTTCGAGAAAGATCTCGGCGCCGACTCCCTCGACCTCGTCGAGCTCATCATGGAACTCGAAGAGCACTACGACTTCACGATTCCCGACGAAGACGCCCAGAAGATCACCACCGTTGGCGAAGCCGTCCGCTACATCGACGCCAATGCCGCCGAGTAGCCCGGCGCGGCTTCGTATTCCCGGCGGCACCCGCGCCATGGCCGCTGAAGTCCCGGTTCCCGTTCTCTAGGAGGCACCCGCGCATGGCCACTGAGGTCCCGGTCCCCGACGTACCGCGTCCCGACGACTTCGATTGCTTCTGGGAAGACGCCCTGTCCGAAGCCCGCCAATACGGACTCAACCCGGTCGTCACGGAGGACCCACTGCGCTCCAACGACCGCACCATCGTCTACAAAGTCTCGTTCACCAGCCTGGAGCGCGTCCGCGTCGGCGGTTGGTATGCGGTACCGTGCGGCGCCGGTCCCTTCCCGGCTCTGCAGATGGTCCCCGGCTACAGCATGCACGCCAACCTCTCGGTACGCGCCTTGGCCGAGCAGGGCATCGCAACCCTCTGGCTCTCCATCCGCGGCCACGACTTCGACAGCCAGATCATCCCCGGCTTTCCCGGCTTCCTCTGCCACAACATCACCGATCGCCACCGCTACATCTACCGGGGTGGTTTCTGCGACGCCGTGCGCGGCATCGATTTCTTGCGCACTCGCGACGAGATCGACCAATCCCGCGTCGCCGTCGCCGGTTCCAGCCAAGGTGGGGCCCTGACGCTGGTCACGGCCGCGCTCGCCGACGACATCATCGCCGCCACCCCCGACGTCCCGTTCCTTACCAACTACCGCTACTGCGTTGCCACGTCCTCCTCCTACCCCTACGCCGAGATCGCCGACCTGCTCCGCGCCCACCCCGAACTCGAAGAGTCCCTCTGGGACACCGTCGCCTATTTCGACACCGTCAACTTCGCCCCGGCCATCACCTGCCCGGTGCTGCTGGCGGTGGGCCTACAGGACGACATCTGCCCCGCGCCGGCGTCGCTGGTGATGGCTGAGTCCATCAGCGGCCCGGTTGAGTTGGCGATCTACCCGGACGCCGCTCACGAAGCCGGCACGGCCTTCGCCCACGCCGGTCGCAAGATGGACTGGCTCAAGGCGCAACTCGGCGCCCGACCCCTGTAGGAAGGCCGCGTCAGGGCCGCTAGCCCGGTTTCTCGGAGAGTCCGATCCGGCAATAAGCGGAGCCTCTCGATAGCTGCCGGCGCGGCGATTGCGCTGCCCTTTTGACAGTCCATAGAATGCGCGCATAACATCCACCGAGAAACATCCGCCGGGCTATCCGGCGAATCGATCCAACACCATGTACACCCTCCGCCAACTGCAGATGTTCGAAGCCGTCGCCCGCCACGGCAGTTACTCGCGCGCAGCCGAAGAACTCGGCGTCAGCCAGCCCTCGGTTTCGGTCCAGGTCCAGGAGCTCGAAAAGGAGCTGGGCGTCGATGTCTTCGCCCGCAGCGGCCGCCGCAGCACCCTCACCGAAGTCGGCACCATTTTTTACGCCCGCACGGTGCGCATCCTCGAGGGCATCGAAGAGTCTCTGGTCGAGGTTGACGGCTATCTCGGACTCGAGCGCGGCCGGGTGCGCGTCGGCGCTACTGAGGCGCTGGGGCTCAACCTGCTCCCCGAACTCATCGCCGCCTTCGCCGAGGCCCACCCGGGTGTCGATCTCGAATTGACGCTCGAGTCCAACCAGGACCTGCACGACGCGCTCCAGAACGGTCGCCTCGACGTCGCCTTCGGCGACCTCGAGTTGCCGGCCGACGGCCCGGTCCAGGCCCGGGTCATCGCCCACACCGACTACGTCCTGGTCACCGGCCTGCAGCACCAGCTATCGCTGCAACAGAAGGTCGTCTCCAACGATCTGTCCGGCGAGGCGTTCATCGTCGAAGGGCTCAACTCGCCTTCCCGCCTAGGACTCGAATGGCTCGCCACCGGCATGGCCGGCGCGACCCCGATGGTGGCCATGCAGGTCGGCAGCGGCGACGCCCTCAAGCAGATGGTCAAGGCCCACCTAGGTGTCGCGGTCACCTACCGGATCTGCATCGAGTGGGAATATGCGGCCAGCCAGGTGCACGTCGTCGAGATCACCGACCTAGGCACCGGCCGCGACCTTTACCAGTACAGCCTGGCCGACGGCGCGCCGAGCCTGGCGGCGACCGCCTTCATGGAGCTCGCCGCCGGCCACTTCACGAACGTCTAGACCGCTTCGCGGGTTTCCTCCGTAACGCCTGAGTCCGCCTGGCCCGTGGCTCGTCTGGCACCGCCACTAGCTCGTCAGTCCGGCGCGCCCATCAGGATCAGCTCCTCGCCGCAATCGCCGAGGATGTTGAAGGCCAGCGCCTCGTCGTCCACCCCGCCCGCCTGCAGGGCTTCATCGATCCGCTGATTGAGTTGTACGAACTCCACCTCGCGCTCGGCCTTGGGCAGATCCAGCAGATTGGCGATGCCCTCGCAGAACTCCTGGGTGAGGGTCTCGAAGGTTACGACTTCCGGCTCGCCGCAGCCCGCCAGCAGGACGATTGCCGTGGTTGCCAGGATCAGCCACTGAGCTTCCTCCCCGACAGACTTGGCGTTGAGGAACATTCAGCCAGCCATCAAAACGAACGTCACCGCGTGATCTAGAGGGCCGCCAGCCCCACGCCGTCCACCGCCATCTGATACAGCCAGTTGGTGAAGATTCCCAGCGCCAGCGTCGCCACCCCGGTTACCAGAATCACGGTCCCCAGCGAGTCTGGGATCAAGCCGCTCGGCCGCGCCGCGGCCGCCTCGTCTTCCTCGTCCAGCATAAAGGCGTGCACGATGACGCGCAGGTAGTAGTAGGCCGACACCACTGACGCCAGCACCAGCACCACCGCCAGCCAGTTCAGGTCGGCCAGCAATAGCGCCTGGATGATTATCAGCTTGCCAAAGAACCCGGCCAGCGGCGGCACGCCGGTCAGCGACAGCATGAAGGCCGCCAGCATCAGCGCCGGCATCAGGTTGCGCCGGGCCAGTCCGCGGAAGGCGTTCAGTTCGACGCTGCCGGTGCGCCGTTCCACTAGGAACACCACCGCAAACGCGCCCACGTTCATGAAGGTGTAGATGAACCCGTAGAACAGCAGAGTGTGGAAGCCGCTGTAGACCAGGCCGTCGGCCGTCGACGTCGCCGCCGCGATTCCGGCCAGCATGTACCCGCTGTGGGCGATGCTCGAGTAGGCCAGCATCCGTTTCACATTCGTCTGCGCCACCGCGATCAGGTTCCCGCCGATCATCGTCATCGCCGCCAGCACCAGCAGCAGCATCTGCACGTTTTCGATCAATGGTTCGAAGGCGACTCCCAGGAACCGCACCAGCAGCGCCAACGCGGCCAGCTTCGGTCCCACCGACATGAATGCCGTCACCGGTGTCGGCGCGCCCTCATAGGCATCCGGCGTCCAGGCGTGGAAGGGCACCAGCGCCACTTTGAAGCCGAGTCCCACCAGGACCAGCCCGACCGCGAAATAGGTGGCCGCGTCGTCGGTGCCGGCAGCCAGCGCATCGGCGATCCCGGCTAGGCTCGTGCTGCCGGTGATCCCGTACGTCCAGGCCACGCCGTAGGCAAGGATCGCCGTCGCGAACGCCCCCATCACGAAATACTTCACCGCCGCCTCGCCGGAGCGCTCGCGGGTGCGGGTGAACGCCGTCAGCACGTACACCGGGATCGACATCAGCTCCACAGCGATCAGGATCGTAATCAGGTCGGTCGCCCCTACCACCAGCATCATGCCGGTCGCCGAGAACAGCACCACCGCCGCCAGCCCCGCGAAGGGCACTTTCTTCAGCTGGTCCACCGCCATGATCAGCACCAGCGGCGTCACCAGCAGGAACAGGAATCGGAAGAACACCGTGAAGCGATCGACCGTGATTTGGCCGTCGAAGATGGCCAGCGGTCCGTCGTTCATCGAAGCCAGATTCAGCGCTGCCGCGACCAGGTTGGCGGCCACCACCAGCATCACGACCATCCAGCGGTTATCGCGGCGACTGAAGGCCCACACCAGCAGGATCGCCATCGAGGTCACCGCCACGATGATTTCGGGCAGCAGCAGCTTGATTTCTTGCATCATGCTCATTTGCGGCCCCGGCCGCTCTTTGCTTGCTCAACCGTCAGTTTCATGACCCTCATCGGTAGGTCGCAATCGCCGCCGTGGCGGTATCCAGCAGATTCACGAACGTCCCCGGTGAGATTCCCACCCACATCACCAGCACCGCCAGCGGCAGCAGCGCCATAACTTCGACCCGGTTGGCGTCCGGGATTCGCGCAAACGGCCCGCTGCGCAGTTCGCCAAACACCACCCGCTTGTACATCCACAGCATGTAGGCCGCCGCCAGCACCACTCCCAGCAGCGACAGCACCCCGGCCACGTACGACCAGCCAAACGCCGCCAGCAGCACCATGAACTCGCCCACGAAGCCGCTCATCATCGGCAGTCCCAGCGACGCCAGGCTAAAGAAGCCCAGCAGCAGCGCGTACACCGGCATCCGTTTTACGAAACCGCCCAGGTCGGCGAACAGCCGCGTGTGGGTGCGGTCGTAAATGATTCCGACGCACAGGAACAGCGCCCCGGTCACCAGCCCGTGACTGAACATCTGCACGATCGCGCCATCGATCCCGATCTGCTCCTGGCTGAAAATACCCAGGGTCACGAAACCCATGTGGCTCACGCTTGAGTAGGCCACCAATTTCTTCAGGTCGCGTTGCATCATCGCCACCAGCGCGCCGTAGATGATCGCCACCACCGACAGCACCATCACCGCCACCCGGAATTCATCCACCGCCTCCGGGGTCAGCGGCAGCACGTAGCGCAAAAAGCCATAGCCACCCATCTTCAGCAGCACCCCAGCTAGGATCACACTGCCGCCGGTCGGCGCCTCCACGTGGGCATCCGGTAGCCAGGTATGGAACGGGAACATTGGGGCTTTGATGGCGAACGCCAGGAAGAACGCCCCGAACACCGCCGTTTGCAGGTGACTCGACACGCCAATTTCGGGTAGCAGGACCACGTTGAAGCTGCCGGCGTCGAACGCGATCACCAGGATCGCCAGCAACATCAGCACGCTGCCGACAAACGTGAACAGAAAGAACTTGATCGTGGCGTAGATGCGATTCGGCCCGCCCCAGACTCCGATCAGCAGGTACATCGGGATCAGCACCAGTTCCCAGAACACGTAGAACAGCACCAGGTCCAGTGCCATGAACACGCCCAGCAGACCGGTCTCTAGCAGCAGCATCGCCGCCATGTATTCCTTCACCCGGTGGTTGATTGAGAGCCATGAGGTGGCCACCACGATCGGGGTCAGGATCGCCGTCAGCAGCACCATCAGCACGCTGATACCGTCCACCCCCAGCCGGTAGCTGATGTCCAGGGCGGTGATCCAGTCGCGTTCTTCGAGGAACTGGTAGCCGATGGCCGCGGGGTCGAACTCCACCACCATCGCCACCGCCGCTAGCAGGCTCACCAGCGCCGCCAGCATCGCCACCGCGGCTGCCGCCGAGCGCCCGCGGGTCAGCAGCACCAGCGCCGCCCCGACCAGCGGCACCCACAGGATCACCGACAGCAGCGGGAATCCCGATTCAGCCATTTCGCTTCGTCCGTTGGGTCAACTGATACCTACCTGAAAATTATCAACGCGCCGACGGACACCACCGCCCCCAGCGCCATCAAGAAGACGTAATTTTGCACCTGCCCGGTCTGCACCCGTCGCGCCGCCCCGCCCAGCGTCCGCACCGTCCAGCCGATCAGGTTGGCGAGCCCGTCCACGATCTTCGCGTCGATCGCCCAGAGGATGAACCCGAGCACCTTGGTCGTTGCCACGATGCCGTATTTCACGATCTCGTCGATGTAGTACTTGCGGTAGAGCAGGTTGTGCATGCCGGGTACGAACTGCCCGATGGATTCCGCCTTCGGTGCGCCGCGCGAATAGATCATGTACGCGCCCAGCGCGCCCAGCAGCGCCACCGCCGTCGAGATCACCGCCAGCGAGATCGCGATCGTCTGGTTGCCGGTCAGTTTGAAGAGCAGAATGCCCGGCGCGTGGTGCAGGAAGTCGTGGATCAGTCCGTCCTCGGGCGGGAACCCGAGCACTGCCCCGGCCCCCACGGCCAGCACCGCCAGCAAGGCCAGCGGCACCACCATCAGCGCTGGCGACTCGTGGGCGCGCTCGTGCAGGTCGGCATCGCGCGGGTCGCCGTGGAAGGTCAAAATCACCATCCGGAAGGTGTAGAAGGCCGTCAGCAGCGAAGTCGCCAGGCCCATCGCCCAGAACAGGAGGAACAGCCCGTTGCCGTCCAGCGAGGCCCCGCGCATGAACGCCCCGGCCAGGATCTCGTCCTTGCTCCAGAACCCGGCCAGCGGGAATATCGCCGACAGCGCCAGCCCGCCCACCAGGAACGTGCCGTAGGTCCACTTCAACTTGCGGCGCAGGCCTCCGTAGCGGGTCATCTCCTGCTCGTCGTGCATGGCGTGGATGACGCTGCCCGAGCCCAAGAACAGCAGCGCCTTGAAGAAGGCGTGGGTCGCCAGGTGGAATATCGCCGCCGTGTACACCCCCGCGCCCAGCGCCAGGAACATCAGCCCCAACTGGCTTACCGTCGAATACGCCAGCACCCGTTTGATATCCGTCTGCGCCACCGCGATCGTCGCCGCGAACAGCGCCGTAAACGCCCCCACCCCGCCCACCACCAGCAGCGCCGTCGTGTGGACTTCGAAAATCAGCGCCATCCGCGCCACCATGTAAACCCCGGCCGTCACCATCGTCGCCGCGTGGATCAGCGCGCTCACCGGCGTCGGGCCTTCCATCGCGTCGGGCAGCCAGATGTGCAGCGGGAACTGCGCCGACTTGCCCATCGCCCCCACGAACAGCAGCAGCGCGATCACCAGCACTACCTCCGGGTCCACCTGCCCGACCTGGGCAAACACCGCCCCGTACCCCAGCGTGCGGAAGTTCCAGAAGATCATGAAGATCGCGATTGCGAAGCCGAAGTCGCCGACCCGGTTCACCAGAAACGCCTTCATCGCCGCGTTGTTGGCGCTCTCGCGGTCGTGCCAGAACCCGATCAGCAGGTATGAGCAGACCCCCACCAGTTCCCAGAACACGAATAGCGATAGGAAGTTGTTGGCCATCACCAGCATGACCATCGAGAATACGAACAGCGGCAGCCAGGCAAAGAAGCGCGCGAACGAGCCGTCGTTGGCCATGTAGCCGATCGAATACACGTGCACTAGGAAGCTCACCCCGGTCACCACCAGCAGCATCACCACCGTCAGCTTGTCCACCAGGAAACCGATATCGATCACCAGCGAGCCCGAAGCCAGCCACTCGAACAGCGTCGCCTCGCCATACTCGCCCTCGACCCACAGCCACACCGTCAGCAGGAACGCCGCCAGGATGCCGGCCGAGCCGATCACCCCGGTCGCCTTCTTCAGGTAGCGCGGGCCCAGCAGGCCGTTGATCGCGAACGCCAGCAGCGGTGCCAGCGGGATCAGCCACGGATGCTCGATCATCGGGACGCCCCTACCACTTCATCCCGTCCATCCGGTCGGTGTAGAGCTCGCGGACCTTGCGACTCACCGCCACCAGGATCGCCAGTCCGACCACCGATTCCGACGCCGCGATCGTCAGCGACGCCAGTGTCAGCATGTAGCCGCCCATGTCTTCGTTAAACACCCCGAACGCACCCATCGTCAGGTTCACACCCTGCAGCATCAGTTCCACGCTCAGCAGGACCACGATCAGGCTGCGCCGCACCAGCACTCCCAGCATCCCCAGCGCGAACAGGATCGCCCCCACGTACAGGTAAGCGTTCAGCGAGTCGGCCATATCGCCGCGCCCCCTTTCGTTTGCTCGTCGCTCGGGCCGGTCACGTCATCCACCGGGTCCGGCGCATCGGGCAGGGCGTCTTCATCTCGCCGGCGCGCCAGCAGCAGCGCCCCCACCGAGGACGCCAGCAGCAGCACCCCGGCGAGTTCGAACGGCAGCAGGTATTCATTGAAAAGCACCTCGGCCAGCGCCTGGCCGGTGCCGCCCAATTCGGCGATCGCCGCCGCGTCGTAGGTGCCGCGCATTGATTCGGCCAGCGGCTCTGTGTTCAGCGCGATCCAGCCGGCCTCCACCAGCAGTAGGATCGTCAGCGGGATTCCCAGCCACAGTTGATTCTTGTGCAGATAGGGCTCGCTGGCCTCGTGGCGCAGGTCCAGCAGCATAATCGTGAACAGGAACAGCACGATGATCGCCCCGGCGTACACCATCACCTGGATCACGGTCAGGAACATCGCGTCCATCACTACGAACAGCCCGGCCACGTGGAACACCACCACCACCAGGCTCAGCGCGCTGCGCACCGGGCTGCGTACCAGCACTGTCGCTAGCGCCGCCAGCACGGCGATCACCGCCAGGTAGACAAAGGTGATGTCAGCTAATAACACCGGCTATTCCTTGTCGAAAAATGCGCTCTTGCGCGCCCATTTGTCGGTCGCTTTGTTATCGAACATAGCCCGCTCCGGGTGCTCCCAGAGCGTCATCATGTCATCGTCGGTAATTATCAGCCGGGTGCGGTCGCCGGTGGCCAGCCGGTAGGCCGGCGTCACCTGCAGCGCATCCACCGGGCAGGCTTCGATGCAGAGGTGGCACACGATGCAACGCCCCAGGTCGAATTCGTAGCGTTCCACCCAACGCGTCCCGTCGATGGCCTCCGAGGTGTCGATACGAATAACTTCATTCGGGCAGGCCGTCTCGCAGAGCCCACAGCCCACGCAGGCCGAGTTGCCGGTCAGCGCGTCGCGCCGCATCCCCACCCCGCCGCGGAAGCGTTCCGCGATTGGTCGGGCCGTCTCCGGGTAGTCGTAGGTCACCGGCTTGCGCGTGCCGATCGACAGTATCCGCCGCAGTCCCGCCAGCATTCCCGTTCCCAGTGGCATGCCTAGTTCCAGACCATCCGCAGAACGCTGGCCACCAGCAGGTTCAGCACCCCCAGCGGCAGCAGGATTTTCCAGCAGAACGCCATCAACTGGTCATAGCGCAGCCGCGGCAGCGTCGCCCGCAGCCAGAAGTAGCCAAACATCAGCGTCAGCGCCTTGGCCATCGTCCACACCACCCCGCTCACCCCTTCCAGCCCCGGAATCGTGAATCCGTTCCACCCGCCCAAGTACAGCACCGTCACCAGCATCGACATCAGGAACATGTTGGCGTACTCGGCGATAAAGAACATCGCGAAGCGGATGCCTGTGTACTCCACGAAGTAGCCGGCCACGATCTCGGTCTCGGCTTCGGGCAGGTCAAACGGCGCGCGGTTTGTCTCCGCCACTCCCGACACGATGAAGATCACGAATCCCAGGAACTGCGGCGCCACCAGCCACATATGCTCTTGCGATTCGACGATGTCGATCAGGCTGAACGATCCGGCGTAAACCACCACCGCCAGCACCGCCAGGCCCAGCGTCAGCTCGTAGCTGATGATCTGCGCGCCCGAGCGCAGCGCCCCGAAGTGTGCGTACTTGCTGTTCGAGCTCCAGCCCGACATCACCGGGCCGTAGGTATTCAGCGAGCCCAGCGCCAGCACGAAGAGGATGCCCACGTTCAGATTTGTTATCCAGAGCCCGGTCTCGCGGCCGATCTCGACCAACGGCCCGAACGGGATCACCGACCAGGCCGTGATCGCCGGGATCACCATGAACAGCGGCGCCAACCAGAACACCACCCGGTCGGCGGCCAGCGGGATGATGTCTTCCTTGGTGCCCAGCTTGATTCCATCGGCCAGCGTCTGCAGGATCCCGGACGGCCCCACCCGGTTCGGTCCGCGACGCGACTGAATGCGTCCCAGGATCTTGCGTTCCGCCAGCACGAAGATCAGCGGCGCCGACAGGAAGATCACCAGCACCACCAGCCCCTTGGCCAGTAGCGCGAGGGTGCTTACCAAGTCCATTACGCCTCACCGTCCAGGCGGGTGATCGCCACCGGCACCGCGTCGGGCCGCGCCGGGCGCAGATCCCGCGCCGGCGCCTCTGCCAGGTAGTCGGGCAAGTAGGCCACTCCGGCCGGCACCGCGTCGGAGACCCGCGCCGGCAGTTGCAGTTTCGCCGCCCCATTGCCCACTTCGACCCGGTCGCCGTCGTCGATTCCCAGCCGCTGGGCGTCGGCCGCCGCGATCTGCAGTTCCGCCGGGTACAGCCCGGCCATCGTCGCTCCCCGCCGCAGCGCCCCGCCGGCCGTGAAGAGGTCGGTCTCGGTGGCCAGCAGGAACGGATAGTCGCCGTTCGCCTCCGACCGGGGCGCGACCAGTTCCTGGCGCTCGCCCGAGCCTTCCATCTGCAAAGGCTGCGCGATTTCGTTGAACTCCGCCCAGACCGCTTCGGCCGAGCGGAACCCGTAGTCGTGGCCAAGCTCGGCCGCCAACCGCGCCGGTATCTCCCAGTCGGGCCGCGCCTGACCTTTGGCCGGTGCCGCCGCGTTGATTTCCACCACCCGGCCTTCGAAGTTCTGGAAGTGCCCGTCCTTCTCCGCGACCGTCGTCCCCGGCAGCACCACGTCGGCCAGTTCGGTCGTTGCGTTCGGGAATGTGGCCTGTACGATCACGATCGTCGC
>CAZVZW010000016.1:0-779 GCA_964631365.1 uncultured Chloroflexota bacterium
ACTCAAAGCTGAGTTCCTCCACGCCGGCGTAGTAGATCGGCTGGCCCTGTTCCAGGAGTTCGATACAACGATTCTCTCTGGCCATTGCTCACCTGCCTCTTCCGTGGCGCGCCGGGGAAACATCGCGCAGTCTAGGCCCTGCCTGAGACCGGCGCACGGCGGCATTACTCGTAGGCAACATCGCTCCCGTGGAACGTGCCCACCACGGTCTGGTTATAGACGAAGATCGCCCCGGTGACCATGCCCGACTCTTCAGAGCACAGGAAGGCGATCATCCGCGCCACCTCTTCAGAGCTGATCAGCCGCCCGGCCGGCATGCGCTCCCGTCCCGCCGGCCCCTGCCAGTCCTCACCCTGCCCGTGGTACTTTTTCTGGATCACGTCTTCACCCGGAGTGTCGGCCCAGCCCAGGTTGATGGCGTGGGCGCGAATCCGCTCGTGGATCAACATCGCGGCGACGTTCTTGGTCAGGGTCACCAGGGCGCCCTTCGAGGACGAATACGGGGTCAGGTGGGTGTCGCCGCCGTGGGCATTGACGCTGGCCACCGAAACGATGGCCCCTTCGATCTTCTCGCGGCACATGATCTTCGTCGCCGCCTGCATCATGAAGAAGACCGTCCGCACGTTCACGTTGAACGTCCGGTCCCACAGTTCTTCGGTGGTGTTCCAGATGTTGCCGCGATCGGTCACCCCGGCGCAGTTCACCAGGTAATCCAGGCGACCAAAACGCTCGTCGGCGCGCACCACCACCGCCACCCCTTCGTCCGACCGGGTCAGGTC
>CAZVZW010000016.1:789-21052 GCA_964631365.1 uncultured Chloroflexota bacterium
GCGTCGCTGAGTTCGGCGGCCACGCGATCGCCGTTCGCCTGGTTCCGCCCACAGATCACCAGACCGGCCGCTCCGCGCGCCGCCAGCAACCGGGCGGCCGCTTCGCCGATCCCCTGGGTGCCCCCGGTAACCACCGCCACGCGCCCCTCAAATTGACTGTCTAGACTGTTCCCTGCCATCGACTGCTCGCTTTCGATCCCGATGCTGTTCGACCGGCCCGCCGGACTAATACCCCCGTCCGCGGCGACCAGGAGGCAAGGGTACGACAGCCGCCGGGACGGTGCATGCCGGTCGGTCAGAACCGGCACCAGCCCGGTTTGACGCCGACAACGGCGCGGCCCACTATGGCTGCGACCGGCGGCGACCGCAATTCATATCAGGGGATTCGCACATGAAACAGGCAGTCTTTCCCGGCGACGGCAGCGTGGATCTCGTGGACGTGGACATGCCGCGCGCGCCGGACGACTGGGCGGTCGTGAAGGTCGAGGCGATCCCGCTCTGCACCGAATATAAAGGCTGCCTCGCCGGCGACACGAACCCGCGCATCGGCCACGAAGCCGCCGGGACGGTCGTCGAAGCCGGCCCCCGCGCCACCGTCAGCCCCGGCGATCGCGTCGTGATGATGCCGTCGCTGGCCTGCGGACACTGTGAGATCTGCGAATCCGGCTTCTACATGCACTGCGAGAACTGGCACGACTACGAGACGGTGCAGGGCTCAGTGGCCGGCATCGGCACCGTCTGCCAGTACATCGCCCGGCCGTCATTCCTGCTGCTGCCGATCCCGGATGACATGTCGATCGAGCGCGGCGGGTTGGCCGGTTGCGCGCTCGGCCCGACCTTCGGCGCCATGCAGAAACTCAACTTGACGGCCTTCAACACGGTCCTGATCACCGGACTCGGCCCGGTGGGGCTGGGCGGGGTGGTCAACGGTCGTTTTCGGAAGGCCCGGGTTATCGCCGCCGATCCGGCCCCCTGGCGCGCCGACCGGGCCCGGGCCATGGGTGCGGCTCACATCCTCGACCCGACGCAGGGGGACCCGGTCGCCGAAATCCGCGAACTAACCGACGGGCGCGGGGTCGACTACGCCATCGACTGCTCCGGTAACATCCACGGGCAGCGCTTCTGCATCGACGCCACACGGCGGTTGGGTGGGGTGGCCTTCGTCGGCGAATGCCACGATCCGCTCGCGATCACGGTCAGCGACGACATGCTGCGCAAGGGTCTGCACCTGGTCGGTAACTGGCATTTCAACCGCCACGACTACCGCCGGCTCCTGCAGGTCATCGAGCACTCGGACCTGCTGGACCTGCTGGTCAGCCACCAACTACCGATGACCGCGATCGAGTCGGCGTTTGCCCTGCAACAGGCCGCCGAGTCGGCCAAGATCCTGCTGAACCCTTGGGAGTAGCCCGGGAAGCCGTCCGCCTGGCCGACGAAGCACTTGCAAAACAGTCCGCGCTTCTATCCAATTGCGCCGCGGCCCGCACCCACCACCGGGAGTCCGGAAAATGGCACACGAATTGGGCATCGGCGTCATCGGCATGGGCTGGATGGGCGACCTGCACGCCCGCTCCTACCTGCAGGTGCCGGTGCGCTTTCCGGACGCTGCCGCCCGGCCGAAGCTGGTGATTTGCGCCGACGAATTCGCCGCCCGAGCCGAGCGCGCGCAGCGCGCCTACGGTTTTGCGGAATCCACCACCGATTGGCGTGAAGTGGTCGATCACCCCGAGGTTCACGTCGTGAACGTGACCACTCCCAACCATCTGCACGGTGAAATGGTCACGGCCGTGGCCGCCGCTGGCAAGCACATCCTCTGCGAAAAGCCGGTGGGGCGGTATCCGGAGGAGACGGTGGAAATCGCCACGCTGGTGGCAAGGTCCGGCGTCAACTCCCACGTCGGCTATAACTACCGCTGGATTCCGGTCGTGCAACTGGCCCAACAGCTGATCGCGCGCGGCGAACTCGGCGACATCACCCACTACCGCGGCCAGTTTCTCGAGGGCTACGCCGCCAATCCTAACGCCATGCTCACCTGGCGCTTCCAGAAGGATATCGCCGGCACCGGCGTGCTCGGCGATATGATGTCCCACTCCATCGACATGGCCCACATGCTCGTCGGATCCATAAAACGGGTCGTCTCCCAGCAGGAAACCTTCACCGCCACCCGCCCCCTGCCCGTCCCCGGCGAAGGCACCCACTTCTCGGTCAGCGAGGGCGGCCCCCGCGGCCCGGTCGAGAACGAGGACTACGTCGGCGCGCTGGTCGAATTCAAGAACGGCTCCCGGGGCACGCTGGAGTCCTGTCGAGTCGTCATGGGCGAGAAGTTCGGCCTGACCTTCCAGACCAACGGCACCGCCGGCGCCCTCCACTGGCACGGCGAGCGCATGAACGAACTCGAGGTCTACCGCATGGAAGAGGAAGCCGAGCGCGACGGCTTCACCCGCATCCTCACCGGCCCCAAACTTCCCCACCACGTCGCGTTCACCCCGGCGGACGCGCTACCGATCTCCTACGACGACCTGAAGGCGATCGAGATGTACGAGTTCCTCGAAGCAATCGCCGCCGGCCGTCCCAGCGTCCCCGGCATGGCAGCGGCGGTCGCCGTGGCCGAGGTTTCGGCCGCGATGCGGCGCTCGTGGGACTCCGGCGGCTGGGAGGATGTCGTCCCACTGGGGTAAGTCCCGGTGGTTGCGCTCCGGCACGCCGGGGCGCTGAGTCTTCTGCCCTTCGTCGGGCGCTATCCGGAATCACGCTCCGGGACCAAATCCTGGATCCACGCGCTGGGTGCCGGCACCATTGACTTTACCCGGGGCGGACCTTGTCCCCGGAAGGCGCGCGTGGCTGACGGGTGACCCGGCCGGGCCGACAATTGCTCGATCCCGTCACCGTTCCACCCTGTAAGATTATGCACCTTATCAATACTTAGCATTATAGTTGACATCATTACACGCAACTCATATACTCCGTGGGCATCAAGTCATCGCAAATACAGCGTATCCGGAGGACCATCAATGGCCATGATTCAACACTATCGCCCCTTCCACCGCACCACCGGCTTCGACTCCGTCTTCGACCAGCTCTGGCGTGGCTTCGGCCCCGCCCCCCGCGCTCGCGCCACCGGGAGTCGCCCGGACCTGCCGCTGGACGTCGAGCAGAACGACGAGCGCCTCGTCATCACCGCTTCCCTCCCCGGCCACGAGTCCGCTGATATTGAAGTCAGCGTCTACGAGGACATCCTGACCATCAAAGCCCATCCCGCCGGCGCCTCCGCGGACGACCAACCCGCCTATCTGCTCCGCGAGCGCCGCTACGGCTCCGTTAGCCGCTCGCTGCGGTTGCCAGAGAACCTGGAAACGGACGCCGCCGAATGTGAGTTCCGTAACGGAATTCTAGAGGTGACGTTCCCTAGAGTAGAACAGTCGAAACCCAAGACGATCGAGGTAAGAGCCTCCAACTAGTCAGTAATACAGCGGAGGTCCGATTCCCCCACCGGGCCTCCTTCCACGCGGACCCGGGGATCGATTAAGCACCGGTCCCCGGGTTTTGCGCTTTCCGGCGGCGGTCACCGCTCATTTGACGGGACTCCGGCGGCCCGGTACAAACCGTCTGTCCCGGGCGACGGCGGGCCGGCCGCCGTCCGCATCGCGACCACCGGAGGCAGCCGCATGAACCCCGACGCCGCCATTCGTGCCACCGTTCGAGTCGATCCCGGCGACCCTCGCGGGACGATCAACCGATTCGTCTATGGCTACAACCTGGAGCACCTGGGACGCACCGTCTATCGCGGGCTCTGGGCCGAGTTGCTGCACAACCGCAAATTCGCCGGCGTCGATCCGGCCCGCCATCCCCGCGCCGAAGCCTGGCGCGGCCACCTCAAGGACCCGGTGGGCTTCGGCGTGGTCGAAGGCTGGGAGGCGTCTAACCCGGTTGGATCCGTCGGCTACACCCACGACAACACCACCTTCTACTCCGGTGTCCAATCCCAGCGCATCGATCTCGGCTCTGCTGACCGCGAATTCCACGGCGTCGCCCAGCCGGGCATCGAAGTAACCGGCGAAACCGACCACCGCGCCCGCCTGGTCCTGCGGATCGCCGGGGACATCGCCGCCGTACACGTGGCCCTTTACGACGACGCGGGCGAGAACGGCGCCTGGGAGTTCACGCCCAACGAAGCTCGCCAGCGCTGGCACACCTTCCATGGCGAACTGCGCACCCGGCGGGCCGGCGAGAACCGCCTTCACATCGGAGCCCGTGGCCAGGGAAAGGTCTGGCTGGGCGCCGTATCGCTGATGCCCGACGAGTACGCTGACGCCGGCGGCATCCGCACCGACGTGGCCACGCTTATCCGCGACGGCGGCATCAGCATGATCCGCTGGCCCGGCGGCAACTTCGCCTCCGACTATTTCTGGCACGAGGGCATCGGCCCCATCGACCGCCGCCCCACCCGCCTCAACCGCGCCCGTCCCGAACTCGAGCCCCACGACCTGGGCACCGACGAGTTCCTGGCCTTTTGCCGCGACTACGACATCGAGCCCTTCATCGTCCTCAACGCCGGGTCCGGCTCGGTCGCCGAAGCCGCCGCCTGGGTCGAGTACTGCAATGGCCCCGCGGACAGCGAATGGGGCCGCCGTCGGGTCGAAAACGGCCATCCCGAGCCCTGGGCCGTCAAGTACTGGTCCATCGGCAACGAGATATGGGGCAACTTCCAGGTCGGCCACGTCGATGCCGAGACCTATGCCCGCCGCGCCGACGAGACCGCCCGCGCCATGCGCGCCGTCGACCCGGACATCCACATCACGGCCATCGGCCACATCCGCGACACCGCCGGCGCCTGGAATCGCCACGTCGCTCGCGCGGTCAGCGGTTCGGTCGACGCCATCGCCATCCACCACTATCCGGTCATCATTTCCGCAGTCGATCATCCGCCGCCCGACGACGCCATGTGGGCGGCGATCACCGCCGGGGCCAACGACGCCGCCGAAGTACTGAGCGACTCCACAGCCATTATCGACGCCCACTGGTCCGGCGACACCCCACCGGAGATATCCTTCGACGAATGGAATAGCTGGGTCGGGGTGCACGGCCACCCCGGCTGGCTGGACGAGCCCTTTCGGCTGCGCGACGGCCTCTACGTCGCTGCCCTCTTCAACGAAATCCACCGCCGGGCCGAACGCATCACCATGGCCCACCAGGCGATGATCGTAAACCGGCTCGGCTTCATCGAAGTCCGCCCAACCCAAACCTGGACAACCGCCAGCTTCCAGGCGCTCTCGCTGTACGCCGAACATTGCGGCACAACCGCCCTCGCCACCGACTACGCCGGCCCGACCTTTGGCACCCGCGCCTTCGGCAGCGCCCCGCCCCAGGAGGATGTGCCCGCCTTGAACGTCATGGCCACCGCGACCACCGACGGACGCCGCATCATCGTCGCCGGGGTCAATCTGCAGGCCGAAGACGACATCGCCGCGCGGATCGAGATCGCCGGGACCGCCATCGCCGCCACTGCCACCGTCCGCGAGCTGAACGGCGACGACGGCATGGCCTACGACACCTTTGAGAACCCGGGACAGACCCGGGTGACCGGGCACGCGGTCGACCTCTCCCCGGAGAACGGCGCCTTCGACTACGTCTTCCCGGCGCATTCGGCCACCCTGATCGAGTTGATCGTCTCCGGGTAAGCTCCTCCGATTCACCAGGCGAGCAGCGCCGGCGGCTGAGTGCTAGATTGTCGCGCACCACTAACCTATCACCGACCGCAAACGGGCTCTCAATCGGCCGATGAAATGGAGATCCCTGTATGGCACCCGATCACAACGAGACCGTTCCCGCGACCCTGACTGTCCACCTCGACCACCCCCTCGGCAAGATCAATCCGTTCATCTACGGAACCAACATCGAGCACCTCGAGAACCTGATCTACGGCGGCCTCTGGGGTGAATTGCTCGACCGTCGCAAGTTCGCCGGCCATGACGGCGGTCGCCTGCCCAACCGGGGACGCCGCCGCGATCGCGGCTTGGCTGGGCCCTGGCGCGGCGAGTTCACCGATGAGGCCAATTTCGGTCTCGTCGCCCCCTGGGAACCGGTCAATCCCACCGACCAGGTCTTTTTCGTCCACGACAACACCACCTTCTACTCGGGCAGCCAATCGCAGCGGATCGATCTACTCGCCGCCGATGATGACTACCACGGCATCGGGCAAGACGGACTGGGAATCGCGACCGGCACCGACTACGTCGCGCGGGTGGTCCTGCAGATCGAAGGCACCATCGACTCGGTCGTCCTTCGGTTGCGCGACGCCAAGGGCGAGAATGGCCGCTGGAACCTACTCCCCGACGGGCCGGCCGGCGACTTCACCAGCTACGAGGGCACCATTCGTTCCGAACGGGCCGGGTCGGCGAGCTTCGAACTGGTCGCCCGCGGGCAGGGTCGGCTCTGGGTGGGGGCCGTGTCGCTGATGCGCGCCGACGTCGCCGCTGACGGCGGGTTGCGCTCGGACATCGGAGCCAAGATCGTCGCATCCGGACTCAAGATGCTCCGTTGGCCAGGCGGCAACTTCGCCTCCGACTATTTCTGGATGGAGGGCATCGGGCCGCTCGACCGCCGCCCGACCCGCTTGAACCGGGCCTGGAACGAATACGAACCCAACGATGTGGGCACCCACGAGTTCCTCGACTACTGCGAACGCCTGGGCATGGCCCCGTTTGTCTGCGTCAACACCGGCTCTGGCTCGGTCGAGGACGCCGCCGCCTGGGTCGAGTATTGCAACGGACCCTCCAACTCCGAGTGGGGACGGGTGCGGGCCGGCAACGGCCGCGAGCAGCCCTGGAACGTCCACTACTGGTCGCTGGGCAACGAGATATGGGGCGATTTCCAGGTCGGCCACGTCGATCCCGAGACCTACGCGCAGCGGGCACTGGAGTTCGCGGCCGCGATGAAGGCGGCTGATCCTTCGATTCACCTGACCGCTGTCGGCCACGTGCGCAACGTCCTCGGTCGCTGGAACGAACTGGTCGCCTCCGCCGTCAGCGGCCAGGTCGACGCCATCGCCGTCCACTACTACAACCTCAACCCGGCAGTGTTGGCCGAAGAGCCACCGGTCCAGGACAAGTGGGACGCCCTGGTCGCCGGTCCCAAGTCCACCGCCGCCGTCCTGCGCGACACCATCGAAATTATCGACCGGCACTGGTCCGCCGACCTGTTGCCCGAAATTTCCTACGACGAATGGGGCATCCGCGAAGACCTGCGCTGGGCCCCGGGTTGGAAGGAGCTCTACCTGCTGCGCGACGGGCTTAACACCGCCGGCACCCTGCAGGAGATCCAGCGCCTGAGCGGACGGATATCGATGTCGCACCAATTCGGATTCGTAAACCGACTTGGGTTGCTTGACGCGAACCCGAACCAGATCAATGAGACGCCCTGCTACCAGGGTTTCAAACTGATCGCGGCACACAGCGAGGCGATCGCCCTGGAGACCGAGTCCGCCGGACCGACCTTCGACACCGCCGGCCTGGCCACCGAACCGCCGCTGGAGGCCGTCCCCTACCTAGACGCCATCGGCACCCTGAGCGAAGACGGCGCCCGGCTGGCAGTCTCGGTCGTCAACCGGCACCGTTACGACGCCATCAACGCCAAGATCGTCCTTAGCGGTGG
Organism: uncultured Chloroflexota bacterium; assembly: GCA_964631365.1. Taxonomy (GTDB): domain Bacteria; phylum Chloroflexota; class UBA11872; order UBA11872; family VXNJ01; genus JASLPR01. The sequence goes on from CAZVZW010000016.1 coordinate 8,440, forward strand.
CAGCACCGCCGCCGACACGGCCACCGTCCACGAACTCAACGGGACCGACGCCCTGGCGCACAACACCTACGACGACCAGGGGCAGACCTGGATCGAGACCCGCGAGCAAGAACTGAATGTGGACAGCGGCACAATCGAATACGTCTTCCCGGCGCATTCCGCCACCGTCCTGGAATTGTCCATCGACGCCTAACTTCACCGGAGTAAGGGAGAAGCAGCTTGAATCTCATCGTCCTCGTACTGGACAGCCTCCGCCAGGATCACGTCAGCGCCTACAACCAGGGGGAGGCAGTCTTCGACGACGTCGCCGCCTGCAAGACTCCCAACATGGACAGGTTTGCCGAGAGCGCGGTCCTCTTCGACAACATGTACGCCGAGGCGTTGCCGACGATTCCCGCCCGGGCGGCGCTGCTGACCGGCAACCGCACCCTGATCAGCCGGCCGTGGTCGCCGCTGGGTAAGACCGATGTCGCGCTCCCCCAGATCGCCTCGCTCGAGGGCTACGTCAACGGTCTCGCCTCCGACGTCTACCAGTGGGACCGCGGGCAGGAATATGACCCTTACCGCTCACAGCCGTCGAAACGCAATCTCGATGATTATGTCAACGAGAACTACGACGAACTCTGGCGCGGCCGGGTGGCCCAGTTCCTGACCAACACCGACGACTTCGACACCGCCGAGAAGTGGTTTGCCCCCCAGGTGACCGAACTCACCGCGCAGTGGCTGAAGGCCAACCGCGGACACCCCAAGGTCAATTTCTGGATGGACTGCTTCGACCCCCACGAGCCCTGGGACCCGCCGGCCGAGTTCGACACTTACACCGATCCTGACTACACCGGCCCGCGCCTGGTGATGCCGATGGGCGGCGAGGCCTCAAGCTGGGCCAGCCCGGCCGAGATCCGCCACATCCGCGGGCTCTACGCCGGCGAGACCGCCGCCGTCGACGACGCCCTCGGCCGCATTTTCGCCACCCTCGAAGAAGATGGCTATTACGAGGACTCGGTCGTGGCGTTGATGGGCGACCACGGCCATCCGTTGGCCGATCACGGCAAATTCCTGAAGGGCGCCGACCGGATGTACAACGAACTGCTCAAAGTCCCGTTCATGATCCGGCTACCGAAAGGCCGCCAGGGCGGACGGCGGGTGACCGCGCTGGCGCAGTACCACGATGTCCTGCCGACCGTACTCGACTACATGGGACTGGCCGGCAACACCCACGATATGCACGGCAGCACGCTGCGCCCCGTCATCGAGGGCGAAACTGACGAGCACCGCGAGACCGTCCTGATCGGCTACCACGAAGGCGTCGACCGCTGCATCCGCAACAAGCGCTGGAGCCTGATCGTGCGCCCGGCTGACGAGATGGACGAGCTTTACGACCTGGAGAAGGACCCGAAGGAGCAAACCAACCTGATCGCCCACCGCGGCGATGTGGTGGCCGACCTGCGCGATCGCTACGGCGCGATTTACTTCCAGATGGGGCGACCCGGCGAGGCCCGCAACCACGGCCAGGTCTCCGAGGGCGAGAACGTGCTCGGGGTGCAGGGCGCCTACGAGATGAGCTCGGGGATGACGCCGTAGGGACGCCGTCCAGAATCGACCACCGACAACCACCAGCAGGGGAGGCACCCAGATGGCAAGATCGGTAAGGATCGGAATCATCGGCTGCGGCCCGGGCGGCGCTCAGGTCATGTACGCGCCCGTGTGGCGATTCCTGCAGGACGTCGACCTGGTGGCCCTCTGGGACCCGGATCCAGAGAACGCCCGCACGCTCCAGCGCATGATCGGCACCGGGAAGGTCATCGAGACCCTAGATGACTTCTGGGAGCAGGACCTGGACGCGGCGATTGTGTCGTCGCCGGTCTTCGTCCACGCCGAGCAGACCATCGCCGCTCTCGAGCGCGGTCTGCACGTATTCTGCGAGAAGCCGATGGCGCGCTCGGTGCAGGAGTGCCAGGCGATGGTCGATGCCGCCGAGCAGGCTGGCAAGATACTGATGGTCGGCTTCATGAAGCGCTACGACAAGAGCTTTCTCAAGGCCACCGAGATGGTCGAAGCCGGTGAGCTGGGCAAGCTCTTCGAAGTGCGCTGCGATTGGTCGTTCGGCTTCCCGCGGAGCCATCGCGTCAGCATGAGCCGCGAGCGACCCGAGACCTGGGGCGGCGTCTACCAGGACCACGGCAGCCACACCATCGACCTGGCCCGCTGGTGGCTGGGCGACATCTCCCACGTCAGCGGCGAAATCCACATCACCGACTCCACCAAAGCCATCGAAGACCACGGCTCTGCGGTCATGCGCCACACCGGCGGCGGCACCAGTATCCACACCATGTCCCGGGTCCGTTGGGGACCAGTGGTGGAGAAGTTCACCCTGATCGGCACCGAAGCCACGCTGGAAATCGACTTCAGCGAGGAGTTCAGCTACAAGTCAGCCGATCCGTTCCGGATGATCCTCTACAGCCCGGATCGGCGCAGTCAGGACATCACACTCTGGAACGAGCGCAACCTGGACGACGAACTCCGCACCGGCGGCCGCTACACCCGCGAATTGCAGCACTTCATCGAATGCGCCGCGACCGACTCGGAGTCCCGGACTCCCGGGATCAACGGGCTGCGAGCGATCGAGGCGATCACGGCCACGTTCTATTCCTCCTGGACCGGCCGCAAGATCAAGCTGCCGTTCACCGACAAGTTCGATTTCCGGCAATTGTTTGACGATACCCGCGACGGTAAGCACGGAACGGGAGGCCTGCGGGCATGAACGGAGCTCGCGTCCTCGTCGACGCCCTCGAGGCCCACGGCGTTGAGTACATCTTCGGCGTGCCGGGTCACGGCAACACCAACATCCTCGACGCGCTGGTCGACTCCAGCATCGAGTTCAAGCTGGTCCGCCACGAGCAGGCGGCGGCCCACATCGCCGACGGCTACGCCCGCATGACCGGCAAGGTCGGTGTCTGCTGCACGTCGGTGGGTCCCGGCGCCGCTAACCTGCTGATGGGCTTGGGCACGGCCATTTCCACATCCAGTCCGGTCCTGGCCATCGTGGGATCGCCGATCAAGAAATGGCTCGGACGAGGTCAGCTACAGGAGACCTCGCGGCCCGATAGCACCAACATCGACCAGGCCTTCACCCAGATGCTCCAGCCGGTCACCAAGCGCACCTGGTCGGCCTGGGACGCCGAGATGATCCCGTCGGCGGTGCGCAAGGCGTTCACCACTGCGAAGGTCGGCCGCCCCGGCCCAGTGGCCATCGAGATTCCCTGGGACGTCCAGTCGGCCGAGTGTGATGTCCCGCCCGAAGCCCCCGACGGCTTTGCCGATTCCCGTCGCCAGCGCGCCGGCAAAGGCGAGACCGCCCGTGCCGCAAAGCTGCTGGCCGAAGCCGACCTGCCGGTCATCATGGTCGGCAACGGCGTGCGCCTCTCCGACGCCGGGACGGCCACAATCGCGCTGGCCGAGGCGCTGGGCGCGCCGATGTCCGGCTCTTTCGTTGGCAAGGGCGCGGTGCCCGAAGACCACCCGCTGGCCGTCGGCATCTCCGGCTGGTTGGGCCACCCGATCGCCCACGAACTCATCCGCGAGCACGCCGACGTCATCCTGGCGGTCGGCTACCGCTTTTCCGACCAATCAACCAGTTGGTGGACCGAAGGTCTGCCCTTCGTGCCGCAGAACAAGATCATCCACATCGACCCCGAGCCGCGCGAGATGGGCCGCACTTACCCGGTCGAAGTCGGTCTGGTCGGCGACGCCCGGGCGGTTCTTGAAGACCTGCTGACCGGGGTCACGGAGCTCGGCGGCCGTGCCGGCGCCGCCGCTTCCACGGCCATGGTCGCCGTCGCGAAGGACAAATTCGAACTCGAACTCACCCCGCCCGACGCCCAGCCGATGCAGCCGCTTCGCCTCACCCAGCAGGTGCGCGATGTCCTGCCGGCCGCGTCGCTCATGAGCGTCGACACTGGCAACCACGCCCACTATTACTCCTGCTTCTACCCGATCCTCGAAGGCGGTCACTTCCTGAATCCCGGCGGCTGGACCCCGATGGGCTGGGGACCGGCGGCTATCATCGGCGCCAAGCTGGCCCATCCCGATCTGCCGGCCGTGGCCGTCACCGGTGACGGCGGCTTCCTGATGATCTGCCAGGAGGTCGCGACGGCGGTTGATTGGGACGTCCCGATCGTCTGGCTGGTCTACAACAACCAGGCGCTGGCCGCGATTCGCGACGGCCAGCAGGCCGACTTCGGCGCCCGGGTGATCGGCACCGAATTCAACGCCCCGGTCGATTTCGCGGCGATGGCCCGTTCGATGGGTGCCGAGGGCATCCGGGTTGAATCCCACGACGGGGTCGAGGCCGCGCTGCGCAAGGCCCTCGACTGCGGCCGGCCCTGTGTGATCGACCTGATCGTCGATGCCGACGCCGAGCACCCGCCGGTGGCCGGGGCCTGGTTCGAGCCGGGCCGCGGCGAGCCCGACCCGAAACCGCGCGGTACTGAACGCCTCTACACCTGAGCCCGGAAGGAGCAGACCCGATGCCGGTGAAGACCTTTGAACTGACCGACTACGGCGTCGACAACCTTCACCTAGCCTCCCGGCCCGACGCGAAGCCCGGCCCCGGCGAGGTGCTGGTCGATGTCCGCGCCATCAGCCTGAACTACCGCGACCTGAGCACCATAGAAGGCCGCTACGCGCGCGGACTCGACCTGCCGGCGGTGCTTGTGGCCGACTGCGCCGGAGTTGTCCTCCAGGCCGGCCCCGACGTCGATCGGGTCAAGACCGGCGACCGGGTGATGAGCCACTTCATGCCCGACTGGGTCGACGGCCCCTTCCGCGACGAGTACCAGCGCACCACCCTGGGTTCCCCCGGACCCGGCGTCGCCGCCGAGCGGGTCGTGTTGCCCGAGGGCGGAGTCCTGCCGATGCCCGCTGACTACGCATTCGCCGAGGCCGCCACCTTGCCGATCGCCGCCCTCACCGCCTGGAGTTCGCTGGCCACCAGCTTTCCCCTGGAAGGCAAGACCGTCGCCGTCCTCGGCACCGGCGGGGTCTCGATCTTCGGCCTGCAACTGGCGAAGGCCATGGGCGCGCAGGTGGTGGTCACCAGCAAGAGCGACGAAAAGCTCGCCCGCGCCACCGCACTCGGCGCCGACCTCGGGGTCAACTACGCCGACGAACCCGACTGGCACCGGCCGATCCGCGATTTCACCAACGGCCTCGGCGCCGACCTGATCCTGGAAGCCGGCGGCTCCGGCACCCTGCCTAACTCCATCAAGGCCACCCGTTCCGGCGGGGTCATCGCCCTCTTCGGCGTCCTCACCGGCGGGGCCGCCGAGATCGAGACCCGCGCCCTGCTGGCTCGGCGCATCAGCATCACGGGCATCTTCGTGGATTCCCTACGCAACTTTGAAGATCTCGCCGCGTTCCTCGAAAAGGAAGCCATCCGCCCGGTCATCGGCGCCGAGTTCCCGTTTGAGGAACTGCCCGACGCGCTGCGGATGATGCAGGCCGCCGAGCACTTCGGCAAGATCGTCATCCACGGTCCCACTGGCTGATCGGGCCGCCGCCAACCAACAAGGGAGCCCGAATGCCACTCACCGCCGCCGACCTGGTCGGCAACTGGCGCCTGCTTTCCTACGTCTTCACCCCTGATGACGGCGACCCATTCACCCCTTTCGGAGAGAGCCCCGCCGGCTTGCTCACCTACACCGCCGACGGCTACATCCAGGTCTCCATCGCCGCCGGCGACCGCGCCACCTACGACGCCGACGACCTCCAGGGCGGCACCGTCGAGCAGCAGGCCGCCGCCGCCCGTTCCTACCTGACCTACGCGGGGCGCTACGAAATGCGTGGAGACCGGGTGTTGCACATCGTGTAGATCAGCCTGCTGCATAGCTGGAGCGGCGTCACCCTCGAGCGTACCGCCGCCCTGGACGGCGATCGCCTATACCTCACCACCCCACCCATGACCCGGCGCGGACGGTCCGGCATCGGCCGCCTCCGCTGGCAGCGCTCCGTCGCCGAATGGCCGCGAACCGCGCCACCCCGGGAGGTAGACGCCCCTGCCTACTCGCCCTCCGCCCGCAGCGCCGCCAGCATCCGCCCCGTCATCTCCGCCAGGTCCAGCTCCGACCGCCAGCCCCAGTCGCGGGTCGACTCGGTGTCGTCCAGCCGTCCCGGCCAGCTCTGCACGATACCGTCGCGCACCGGATCCGGCTCATAGGTGAACCTGACGTCCGGCATCACCGCCAGCACCGCCGCCGCCATCTCGCCGGCGGTCGGGCTGACCCCGTTCACCTGGTACACTCGCCGCCGCAGATCCCCCTCGGCCGCATCGTGGAGGCCCACCAGCGCCCGCACCGCGTCGTCGATGTAGAGCACCGCCGTCCCGGTGCTCGGCTGGAGATAGAATTCGTAGGCGCCCTTCTGCACCGCGTCCACGTACAGCTGCGAGCAGTAGGCGCTGGCTCCGCCACCGGCCCCGTGCGAGGCGGTCACCGCCGGCAGTCGCAGACCGCGAAAGTCCACCCCAAAACGCTGCCCGTAGTAGACCCCCAACCGCTCCCCCGCCACCTTCGCCGCTCCGTAGAAACTGACCGGCCACTGCGGCGCATCCACGCTGACCGGCTCCGGCAGACCGGTCCCGAAACTGGCCACCGTGCTGGTGAAGACGACCCGTCCGACATCGAACTTAACCGCCGCCTCCAGCACGTTCCGCGTCCCGTCCATATTCACCCGCCAGGCCCGCTCCAGGTCGGTCTCCGCTTCGGCGGAAAGTAGCGCCGCCAGGTGGACGATCGAATCGAAGCCCTCCTCCGCGAACGCCGCGTACAGACTCTCCCGATCGGAGATGTCGCCGACCACCGTCCGGCACTCGCCCAGCTCGGGGAAATCCTCTTTCGGGGTATCGGTCACATCGAACAGCGTCACCGCGTCGCCGCGCGCCACCAGAGCCGCCGCCAGCCGTCCACCCAGGTTCCCCTTGCCGCCGGTAATCAGTATCCGCATCGCCGCCGATTCCCCTCTTTGCATCCGGTAGGGCCTTCGCCTGACATCGTATCCGGCCCCGCCCCCGCCCCGCCAATTGACACGGAGCCGCCTTTGCGGAAACCTGTCGGGCCGACATCCGCCAACCCAGCCTGAGGAGGCGATCATGCGCGCGGTACAGATCGATCAATTCGGCGGACCCGAGGTGCTGCAACTGACCGATGTCCCGCGGCCCGCGCCGGGCGCCGACGAAACCCTGGTCGAGATTGAGCTGGCCGGAATCAACTTCGCCGACATCGACCATCGCCGCGGCGAGCGCGGCACGCAGGTCCCGCTGGTTCTCGGCACCGAAGGAGTGGGGACCGTGGCCGAAGTCGGCGCTGACGTCAGCGGCGTCGCGGTCGGCGAGCGGGTCTCACTCTGGAACCCGGGTACCCCGGGCACCTACGCCGAGTTCGCCATCGCCCCGGCGGCGCGCCTGGTACCCGTCCCCGACGACGTCCCCTCGCCCGAAGCCGCCGCCATGGCCCTGCAAGGCCTCACCGCCCACGCCCTCACCCGGGGCATGTATCCGCCGTCCGCCGGGGAGACCTGCCTGATTCATTCCGGCGCCGGCGGAGTCGGCCAGATCGCCGTCCAGCTCGCTAAAGCCTCCGGCGCCACCGTCTTCACCACCGTCGGCTCCGCCGAAAAGGCCGACTACGTCCGCGAAATCGGCGCCGATCACGCCATCCTCTACAAGGAAACCGATTTCAAGGACGCCGTGCTCGAACTCACCGATGGCAAAGGCGTCGATGTGGTCTATGACGGAATCGGCAACGACACCATCGAGCGCTCCATCGGCAGCGTCCGGTCGCGCGGGCATTGCATCGTCTACGGCTACAAGTCGGGCGGCTTCACCGGCGGCCCGGCGACCGAGCTGCCCCTGCGGATGCTGGCCCGTAACACCGTGTTCATCACCGCCGGGGTCACCATGTTCTACCTGTTCGGGCCGCAACTGCGGGCGCGCAGCGAGGAACTCTTCGCCCTCTATCGGAGCGGCGATCTCAAGCTGCGCATCGGCGGCGAATTCGGACTCGACACCGCCGCCGCAGCCCACACCGCCATGGAGACCGGCGGCAGCATCGGCAAGCTGGTCATCCGCCCGTAAACCGTCGCCACGCCCCGAATCCGCCCCGATACGCCGTTAGCTCCGCCGCGATCTGATTACGAACAACAGCATCGCCGCCCGGTTTCAGACCCGACTCGCGCCGCACCTTCTCCAGGAGTTCATTCTCCTCCATCGGACCCCGTTTCCTCGGGCCACCGGCCGCCGGCCAGGTACCCGGAGATGGAAAGATCGGCCACCATTATGTAAAGTCCAGACATGCCGTCAACCTTGGCCGGCGACTCTTATGTCCAGATCCACTAATCGCTCCCGTCGCCCGGTCCACAGCGTGCCGGCGGCGTCCGCTTCCACCAGCGGATCCCGCGCCGTGAGGGCCGTGCCGATCGCGCCGCTCAGCCAGTCGCGCGGCAGCCACAGGTAGACCTCCGGATGCACCTTCGCCAGCACGTCCAAGACTTCCATCTGGGGGATGGTCAGCGCCGGTTTCCGGCCCGCCTTCTTCTCGCGTTTCAACTCAACCCAGAGATGTCGACCCAGGCGTGAGTTCGCCATGGTGAGGTCCGGATAGCCCTCCGCGCTGCGCTTGGCGATGTGCGTGTGATAAACGTACCAGCCCAAGTCGCGGGCCGCCCCGGTGATGAGGTCCTGCAGGCGCTTTTCGGACATCGCGGCCGCCTCGGCATGCCGTGCGTCTTCCCGCGATACCAGGTTCTCGGCTTCCAGCGTGCGCCTCGCATTCTCGTTCGATTGGTCCGTCCCAGCCCCTCCGCGCAGATAGTACCCGCCGCGCACGGGTACGTCGCCCCGGGGTCGGTTCGACAAGCCCCATCGCCCGTCACTACACTGCGAATTCGCTGACAACAGGAGTGGAGGCACCTGTGAACGTTGTATTCATCATGAACGATACCTGGCGCTACGACTACGTCGGCGCCAACGGCAACGACTGGATTCAGACTCCGGTCCTCGACCAGTTTGCCAAAGAGAGCGCGGTCTTCGACCGCAGCTACATAGGTTCGTTCGCGACGATTCCAACCCGCCACGATCTCATGAAGGGCCGCTTCGGGAACCCCCTCCATCCCTGGCAGCCGCTGCAATGGGACGCGTTGACGATACCCGAGGTCCTGCGCGAGAACGACTACGTCACGATGCTCATCAACGACACTCCGCACATGATCAACTACGGCTACGGCTTCGACCGTCCCTTCCACGCCTGGGAGATGATCCGCGGCAACGAGGTTGACCGCTCCCGCACCGACTGGTTCCCCGACTGGAAGATCAAGGACTTCGAGAAGTACCGCACCAACTCCCACATGGCCACCTACCACCGCCAGACCATGGACCGGACGCTCGAAGAGGAGTACTTCGCGCCGATGGTGATGAAGTCCACCTGCGACTGGTTGGAGCGCAACGCCGGCCACGACGGTTTCTTCCTCTGGGTCGACTCCTTCGATCCCCACGAGCCCTGGGATCCGCCGCAGCACTACATCGACATGTACGACCCGGACTTCGATGGCACCTCGGTCTACTGGCCGCGCTACGCCCGCACCGAGGACTTCCTGACCGACCGCGAGCAGGACCATATCGGCAAGCTCTTCGCCGCCGAGTGCACGATGTGTGACACCCACATCGGGCGCGTCCTCAACAAGATCGACAACCTGGGCATGCGCGACAACACCATCGTCATCATCATGTCCGATCACGGCCACTACTTCGGCGAGCACGGTCAGCAGAGTAAGACCGGCCCGCTCTACGAAGAAGTCTCCCACCAGATCCTGATGATCCGCCACCCCGAGGGCATCGGCGCCGGCAAGCGACTCCAGGCGCTGGTGCAGTCCCCGGACGTCACGGTCACCATCATGGACATGCTGGGCGTCGAGGCGCCGACCGAGATGGACGTGCAGGGCGAATCGCTGCTACCGCTCATGACCGGCGAGAAGCGCTCTGTCCGCCGCGCCGCCATCTCCGGCGGCTACCCGTTCTACATCCCCCAGACCGGCGTTGGCATCCAGGGGATCTTCATGAACGAGGGCTGGACCTCGCTCACTTCCACCGGCAAGGACTATGCGCTGATCGACTTCCCCGACCGCGACCGCTGGGAGCTTTACTGCCTGCCGGATGACGTCGGTATGACGAACAACGTCGTAAAGCAGCACCCGGCCGATGCCGAGAAGCTGCACAACGAGACCTTGCGCTTCCTGCGCCGCAACAAGGCCCCGCGCTGGATGCAGCGCTTGTGGCGAGACGGCCCCGACGGGGTCGAGGTGCCGGCACCGGACGAGTGGTTGAAGCTGGTCCGCCAGCGCGGCATGCCGCACTCCACCCCCCTCGATGGAAGCGTGCTCTAGCCGGGCCTTAACCGCAGAACGGGGGCACCCACTGAACGTCGTCTTCATCATGAACGACACCTGGCGCTACGACCACGTGGGCGCCAACGGCAATGATTGGATCCACACGCCGGCCCTGGATCAATTCGCCCGCGAGAGCGCCGTCTTCGACCGTAGCTATATCGCTTCGTTCGCGACGATCCCGACCCGCCACGACCTGATGAAGGGTCGCTTCGGCAATCCGCTCCACGAATGGCGGCCGCTCGAATGGGCCGCCCTGACACTGCCCGAGGTCCTGCGGCAGAACGACGTCGTCACGATGCTCATCAACGACACCCCGCACATGATCAACCTCGGCTACGGATTCGACCGGCCTTTTCACGCCTGGGAGATGATCCGCGGCAACGAGGTCGATCGCTTCCGCACATCCTGGTTCGCCGACTGGAAACTCGAAGGCCGCGAGAAGTTCAACATCGCCTCGCGCATGGCTCTCTATCACCGGCAGGAGATGGAGCGCGTCATGGAGGACGAGTACTGCGCGCCGCGGGTGATGAAGGCCGCCGCCGATTGGTTGGAGCGCAACGCCGGCCACGACGGTTTCTTCCTCTGGGTTGATTCCTTCGATCCCCACGAGCCCTGGGACCCGCCACAGAGTTATGTCGACCTGTACGACCCGGACTACGACGGCATCTCGGTCTTCTGGCCGCGCTACGGGCGCAGTTCCGAAATCCTGACCCCGGCCGAAGAAGACCACGTCGCTAAGCTCTTCGCCGCCGAGTGCAGCATGTGCGACACCCACATCGGCCGAGTGTTCGAAAAGATCGACAACCTGGGCCTGCGCCACAACACCATCGTCATCATCATGTCCGATCACGGCCACTACCTCGGCGAGCACGACCGCCTCGGCAAGGGCGGCGCGCTCTACGAGGAGGTCTCCCGCCAGATCCTCATGATCCGCCACCCCGACGGCATCGCCGCCGGCAAGCGTATCCAGGACCTGGTGCAGTCGCCCGATCTGCCGGTCACGATCATGGACATGCTGGGCATCGCGCCACCGGACCCAATGGACGTACAGGGCCAGTCGCTGCTGCCGCTGATGACCGGCGAGAAGCGCTCGTTGCGCCCGGTGGCCATCTCCGGCGGTTACCCGCATCCGGTGCCCTGGGAAGGCGTCGGCTCGATGGGCGCGCTGTTTGACGACCACGGCTGGACCTCCCTCACCGCCACCGGCCGCGACTGGGCCCTGATCGACTTTCCCGAGCGCGAGCGCTGGGAACTCTTCAACCGGGCAGAAGACCCCGGCATGACCGTAAACCAGCTGAAGCAACACCCGGAGCAAGCCGAGAAGCTGCACAAAGAAGTCCTGCGTTTCCTGCGCCGCAACAAAGTTCCCCGCTGGATGCAGCGCCTCTGGCGCGACGGGCCGGACGCCATCGAAGCCCCACCGCCCACGGACTACATGCGCCTGATCCGGCAGCGCGGCATGCCCGCCGGCGCGCCGCTCGACGGCAACGTCCTATGATCTTCGTTCAAAGAGCCACCGAAATGAGGCCTGCATGAACGTCGTCCTGCTGATGAATGACACCCTGCGCTATGACCACGTCGGCGCCAACGGCAACGATTGGATCCACACACCCAACCTGGATCGTTTCGCCGCCGAGTCGGCCGTCTTCGACGGCGCCTACCTGGGCTCCTTCCCCACCGTCCCCTGCCGCCACGAGATGATGAAGGGCCGCTACGGCGACCCGTTCCAGAAGTGGGGACCGCTGCAGTGGGACGCCCTCACGCTGCCCGAGGTCCTGCGCGACAACGGCTACGTCACGATGCTGATCAACGACACCCCGCACCTCATCAATTACGGCTATGGCTTCGACCGGCCATTTCACGCCTGGCAGATGATTCGCGGCAACGAGATCGACCGCGCCCGCACCGACTACTTCGCCGAACTCAAATGGCCGGGCCGCGAGCAGCACTGGGACGACGACCGCATCGCCACCATGTACCGGCACACGAAGGATCGCCGCACCGAAGCCGACTGGTTCGCCCCGCAGGTCATGCAGGCCACCTGCGACTGGCTGGAACGCAACGCCGGCCACGACAACTTCTTCCTCTGGGTCGACTCCTTCGATCCCCACGAGCCCTGGGATTCGCCGCAGCATTATGTCGACCTGTACGATCCGGGCTACGAAGGCCCCGACATCGT
>CAZVZW010000017.1:0-12171 GCA_964631365.1 uncultured Chloroflexota bacterium
CCTTCCGGGCGCCAGATTTACAGTCTGGTGGTATTAGCCACTCACCCACCGACCCGGGCGCTAGAAACCGGGCATCCCGGCTGCTGACGCGACCAAGATTCTAGCAGACCTCCGGAGGGTTGGGGGAGCTTTTCATACGTTGCAGAGACACGGAAATCGGGCGGCGAACCGGGGCGGGCGGGCAGCGAGGGCGGTTGCTGGATATCATGCGCGCGACGGTCAACGGCGCACGCGCGTCGCTGGGCGACGGGACGGCGGCAACATTCGTGCGGGGGGACTGTATTGGACTGGATCGGGGATCGTTGGGGCGACCTGGAGCCGCTGCTGCAGTTGCCGCACTGGGGAGCGCTGGCGTTCACGTTGATTTTCGTGTTGTTCTGGACGCGGCTGGGTCCGCGGGTGCGGATCTTTCGGGTGGGGGCGTGGCTGGCGCTGGTGGTGGGGGCGGTGCTCTTCCCGTTGACGGTGATCTGGGTACAGCCGGAGGTCCAGGAAAGTGCCCGGGACCTGCTGATCGCACTGACGGATCAGCCGGCGGTGGACTCGCGGCCGCTGCTTTCGGGGCTGGCCGCGGCGGTGGTGCGGGCGGCCGGGCAGGAGGCGCTGCAGATCATCGGGATAGTGTTCGTATTGTTCCTGCTGGGCTTTCGTGGGGACCCGGGCACGGCGCTGGTGGTGGGGCTGGGGGCGGCGCTGGGATTCGCGATGTATGAGTCGGTGACGGCGCTGAGTCCGTTGCTGAATTCGGGGATGACCGGCGATAGCGTGATTCCGATCCTGCGCGGATTGTTCCAGGTGGGGGCGCACGTGGGGACGGGTCTGATGCTGGGACGGGCGTGGGTGGAGGGGCGGTATGTGCGGTATTTCCTGATCGCGACGGCTCTGCACGGGGCGCTCGGCTACTCGTCGGTGCTGGCGATTTCGGGTTGGTCGGACGGGGCGGTGCTGGTGTATTTCGGGGCGGTGGGCCTGCTGGCGTTTGTATGGGGAGCGGCGATCGCCGGGGCGCGACTGCGCTAGGGGACGATCCCGCCGGGGTGAATGGTGGTGGGGAAAAGAACTAGAATGCCACGGGGTAAGCGGCTCGGAAATGAGGGAGGGACCAGGTGCGATGCCGGTTCTGTTGACCATTGCCGAGGTGGCACAGCGGATGGGGATTTCAAAGTCGGGGGTCTATCGCCGGATTGCGGGTGGGGATTTGCGCGCAATTCGGATCAGCGACCGGGCAATGCGAGTGCTGGAGTCGGATTTGCAGGCTTATGTGGATCCGGTGGGGCCGGAGTTGACGGTGCGGGAGGCGGCGACGGTGCTGCGTCTGTCGCCCTCGATGGTCTATGACCTGATCCGGGAGGGGCGGCTGGCAGCGACCGAACGGGGACCGCGACGGTTGCGGGTTCTACGGAGCGAACTGGAAGCTTATATCGAGGATCGGCCGATGGTTACCGAAGTTCCGGAGAGCCTGTTCGGAAGGTAGGCGCGGCTAGAGGGCGGCGCTGATCCGGACGAGCTCGGTGAAGTCTTCGACCTTAAGGCTGGCTCCGCCGACAAGGGCGCCGTCGACGTTTTCCTGACAGGCGATTTCGTCCCAGTTGCCGGGATTGACGCTGCCGCCGTAGAGGATGCGGACGGTGTCGGCGACACCGCTGTCGTAGAGATCGGCGAGGATGGAACGGATGGTGCCAATGGTCTCGTCGGCCTGCCCGGGAGTGGCGGTGAGGCCGGTGCCGATGGCCCAGACGGGCTCGTAGGCAAGGATGACGCCCGGCATCTCGGCGACGGTGACCGCGCGGAGGCCGTCGCGGACCTGCGCGCCGACGATGGCGTCGGTATTGCCGGCGTTGCGATCTTCCAGTTGCTCGCCTACGCAGAGCACGGGCGTGAGATCTTGATCAAGGGTTGCGCGGACCTTGTCGCCGATGAACTCGCTGGACTCGTCGAAAATTGCGCGCCGTTCGGAGTGGCCAAGAATGACCATATCGACGAGACCGGCAAGCATGGGGAGGGCGATTTCCCCGGTGAAGGCGCCAGACTCGGCGGGATGGGCGTTCTGGGCGCCGAGCTTGAGGGTGGAGTCAGCGAGCATGGCGGCGAGGGCGGGGAGGGCGACGAAGGTGGGGAAGATGGCGACTTCGACGGCGAGGTAGGGGGCCGCACCGGCGACAACGCCTTCGCCGAGGGCGAGGGCCTCTTCGATGGTCTTGTTCATCTTCCAGTTACCGGCGATGAGTTGTTGACGGGCCAATTTGAACCTCGTATCGCGGGAGATGGACGGCGCACGCCGAGTCGATGACCCGCTGCAAACCCGGGGGCCGATGGTATCGTACTTAGCGATTGTGAACGCGCGCAGAGCGATATTTTCGGGGGTCGGCGTTGCGAGAAATCCCTACACAGGTGCGTGAGGGCCGTACGGCGGCGCTGCGACTGCCCTGGCGTTGGTGGCCTTGTCAGGAATTGCTTACACGGCCCTTTCGGGACTCACCTGGTAAGGATGGAGCTTTGAAGGATTTGGCGGTGACAGAGGGATTCTATGTAGATCCTGCCCAGGCCGATTCGCTTAGACGGGATGCTTGAACGTGATGGTGGCTCAGGGGATTTATTTGCCTGTTGCTACTGTCCCTTGGCTCTTTTCGGCTCCCTTGTTCGTGCTTCTGGCAATTAATCGATCGCGACCAGTATGCGTCCCGTATCGAAGTGATCGTCGGGTGAGATCGCGACGGGCATAGGTTGCGCGGGCTTCCCCTCGCCTTCCGCAGAAGGCCGCCTAGGCGTCGGCGGTGATGCGCTCGATCTGTTGCTGGAGATAGCGGCCGGTGTGGGATTCGGCGCAACGGGCGACGCTGGCCGGAGTGCCGGTGACCACGACCGCGCCACCGGCGTCGCCACCTTCAAGTCCGAGGTCGATTACGTGGTCGGCCTGGGCGATGACGCTAAGGTCGTGTTCAATGACGACGACGGTGTTGCCGGCTTCGATGAGGCGATTGAGCACCTCAAGCAACAGTCGCACGTCGGTGGGATGGAGCCCAACAGTGGGCTCGTCGAGCAGGTAGATGGTGTTGCCGGTGGCGGGGCGGCATAGCTCGGCGGCGAGCTTGATGCGCTGGGCTTCGCCGCCGGAAAGGGTACGGGAGGACTGTCCGAGGCGGATGTAGCCAAGGCCAACGTCGCGAAGGACGTCGAGATGGCGGCGGACGCGGGGGACATTCTTGAAGTGCTCGACGGCCTCGTCGACGGTCATTTCGAGGATCTCGGCGATGTTCTTGCCGGCGTAGCGGACACGCAGGGTCTGGGAGTTGTAGCGGCGGCCCTGGCAGACTTCGCATAGAACTTCGACGTCGGCGAGGAACTGCATGGAGATGCGCTGATAGCCTTCGCCGCGACAGGTGGTGCATTTGCCGGGGCCTTCGTTGAAGCTGAACCGGCGGATGCCGAAGCCCATGGCGCGGGATTCGGGCAGGCGCGACATGAGGGCGCGGATGGGATCAAAGACACCGGTGTAGGTGGCGGGGGTGGAACGGGCGGTGCGGCCGATGGGGGACTGGTCGACGACGACGACTTTGTCGATCTGTTCGACGCCGTCGAGGCCGTCGAAGTCGCCGGGGAATTCCATGGCACCGTGGATGGTGCGGCGCAGGGCGCGCTTGAGGATGTCGTCGATGAGGGTGGACTTGCCGGACCCGGAGACTCCGGTGACGGCGGTGAACGAGCCGAGGGGGATTTCGACGTCCATGTTCTTGAGGTTGTGTTCGCGCACGCCGCGCAGGTTCAGGAAGCCCTGCGGACTGCGCGGGATCATCTTAACGCGCTGGACGATTCCGGGACCGCGGAGAACCTGGCCGGTGACCGAACGCTCGGAGGCGGTGATGTCTTCGAGGGTCCCCTGGGCGACGATCTCGCCGCCGAGTTCGCCGGCGCCGGGGCCGAGGTCGATGAGGTGGTCGGCATGGCGCATGGTGGTTTCGTCGTGCTCTATGACGATGAGGGTGTTGCCCAGGTCGCGGAGGCGATCGAGCGAGGCGAGGAGGCGGGAGATGTCACGCTGGTGGAGGCCGACGGAAGGTTCGTCGAGGACGTAGAGGGCGCCCACCAGACGGGTACCAACCTGGGTGGCGAGCCGGATGCGCTGAGCCTCGCCGCCGGAAAGGGTGGCGGTGCGGCGGTCGAGGGTGAGATAGCCGACGCCGACTTCTTCGAGGAACTCGAGTCGATTGCAGATTTCGTTGAGGGCGGGGCGGGCGATCTCGGTTTCGTCCTGGCGAAGGTGGGCCAGGTCGGGGTCGGCGATGATTTCGCGGAAGTGCTGGAGGGCGCCGGTGACGGTGAGCCGCATGACGTCGGGGAGGGTGAGGCCGGCGAAGCGGACGGCGCCGATCATCGGCTCGAGGCGCTCACCGTTGCAGACGTCGCAGGAACGCTCGCGCATGAAACGTTCGAAGAAGTCATGCTTGGCGGGTTTGCGGGTGCGTTCGTACCAGCGCCAGAAGATGGGGATAAATCCTTCCCAAGGTTCGCTGCGCGTACTGGAGACGCTGCTGCTCTCGTCGTGGCGTTCGTAGGTACGTTCGATGGGCTGGTCGCCGGATCCGAAGAGGATGGCGTGCTCAACTTCGGGAGAGAGCTGATCCCACGGAGCGTAGGGGTCGAAGTGGTAGTGATCGGCGAGGGCGACGATCCAGCGTCCCCACCAGGAGTCGATGGGGTCGGAGTCGAGAAAGGCGAGGGCGCCTTCGGCGTAGCTGAGGGAACGGTCGGGGACGACGAGCTCGGGCTCGAACTGCTTGTGGGTGCCGAGGCCGGTGCATTCGGGACAGGCACCAAGGTAGGAGTTGAAGGAGAAATGGCGGGGGGTGAGGAGGCCGTCGAGGTCCTCGCCGCAGATCCCACAGACGGGGCCGGTGTTGTAGACATGGCTGGCGAGTACCTGTCCGTGGGCGCCCACCTCTTCGGCGATGAGAAGGCCGCCGGTGCGGGCGAGGATGAGCTCGACGGAGTCGCCAAGGCGGTCGTGCTGGTCGGGGCCGAGAAGCAGACGATCGACGATTATCTCGACTTTGTCGGATTCGACGGCGTCGAGGTCGGGAAGCTCGTCGGAAAGGTCGTGGACCTGGCCTTCAACACGGACGCGCAGGAATCCTTCGCGCAGTAGCTGGCGGAAGAGGTCGGCGGCGTCGGGGTAGTTGGAAGAGTCGACACGAGCGATGAGCTGGACGCGGTTGCCGTCACCAAGTCCGGCGATGGCGGTGACGATTTCGCTGGAAGTCATGCCTTCGATGGGACCGTGGCCGTTGGGGCAGTGGGGCCGGCCGGCGCGGGCATAGAGGACACGGAGATAGTCCTGGACTTCGGTGGTGGTGGCGACGAGGGAGCGGGGGGTGCGGGTGGTGTTTTCCTGGCTAATGGCGATGGCCGGGGCGAGACCGGAAATGCTTTCGACGTTGGCGTCTTCGAGCCGGCCGAGGAACTGGCGGGCATACGAGGAGAGGCACTCGACGAAGCGGCGCTGACCCTCGGAAAAGAGGGTGTCCATGGCGAGGGTCGATTTCCCGGAACCGGAGACGCCGGTCATAACCGTGAGGGCGTTCTTGGGGATCCTGACGTCCACGCCCTTGAGGTTGTGCTTGGTGGCGCCTTTGATTTCGACGAAGCCGTCGCCGGCCTGGCCGTTGCGGGGGCTCCGCCGTGACCGGTTGTTGGTCTCGAGGGGCTCGCCTTCAAGGATGGGGGCAAGCATCTGCCCGGTGAGGGAGTCGGGGGTCTTGGCGATCTTTTCCGGTCGACCGGCGGCGACCAGCCGCCCACCACCGTCGCCACCTTCGGGGCCAAGGTCGATGATCCAGTCGGCGACTTTGATGACGTCGGGGTTGTGCTCGACAACGACGACGGTGTTACCGGCGTCGACGAGGCGCTGGAGGACGTCGATGAGGCGCCGGACGTCGGCGAAATGCAGCCCAGTGGTCGGCTCATCAAGGATGTACAGGGTACGGCCGGTACCGGGGCGGGCAAGCTCGGCGCTGAGCTTGAGGCGCTGGGCCTCACCGCCGGAGAGGGTGGTGGATGACTGTCCGAGGGCCAGGTAGCCAAGACCGACGTCGACCATAGTCTGGAGGATCCGCCGGATGGTCGGAATGGATTCAAAGAATTCGAGGGCTTCGTGAATGCGTAGGGCCAGGACGTCGGCGATGTTACGCTCTTTGTAACGGACTTTGAGGGTCTCGCGATTGAAGCGATCCCCGCCGCAGACTTCGCAGGCGACTTCGACGTCGCCCATGAACTGCATTTCGACGATGCGGGCGCCGCGCCCGGCGCAGGCTTCGCAACGACCACCCTTGACGTTGAAGCTGAATCGGCCGGGGCGGTAACCGCGGGCGCGGGCTTCGGGGAGGCGCTGGAAAAGATCGCGGATGTGGCTGAAGACGCCGGAGTAGGTGGCGGGGTTGGACCGGGGGTTGCGGCCGATCGGCCCCTGGTCGATTTCAATGACTTTGTCGATGAACTCGACGCCTTCGATGCGGTCGTGGGGACCGGGCTTCTGCTTGGCGTTGTGTAATTCAACGTCGAGGGCGCGCTTGAGGATGTCGTGTACAAGCGAGGATTTGCCGGAGCCGGAGACGCCGGTGACGAGGGTGAGCGTGCCGAGTGGGATGGTGACGTTGATCTCTTGCAGGTTGTGGGTGCGGGCGCCGATGACTTTGAGCTTCTCGCCGCTGCCCCGTCGGCGGCGGGGTATTGCGATCTGCTCTTCACCACGCAGGTATCTGCCGGTGGGGGAGTCGGAGCGGGCGACCCGGGCAGGGGTTCCGGAGGTGACCACTTCGCCGCCGGCACCGCCGGCGCCGGGGCCAATTTCAACGACGTGGTCGGCCTGGCGAATGGTCATTTCATCGTGCTCAACAACGATGACGGTGTTGCCCCGGTCGCGCAGGGCCCGCAGGGTCCGTAGGAGGCCGGCGTTGTCGCGGTGGTGCAGACCGATGGAGGGTTCGTCGAGGACGTAGAGGACGCCTTCAAGGCCGGAGCCAATCTGGGCGGCGAGACGAATTCGCTGGGCTTCACCACCGGCGAGGGTGTCAGCACCGCGGCCGAGGGTCAGGTAGCCAAGGCCGACCTTTTCGAGGAACTCAAGGCGAAGGTCGATCTCGCGGCGGATCTGGGCGGCGATGAGAGCCTCGCGCTCGGTCATGACGCTGCTTTTCATGAAGTCGCGAGCGGCGGCGATGGAAAGCGAGGTGACTTCGGCGATGTTCTTGTCATTGAAGGTGATGGCGAGGGCTTCTTCGCGGAGACGAGCGCCGTCGCAGTCGGGGCATACCTGGTTGGACATGAGGTCTTCGACCCATTCGGCAAGGCCGTCGCCGGATTTGCCACGACGTCGCAGCAGCGGGATGAGCCCCTGCCAGCGGCGGCGCTGGATGCGGGTGCCCTGGCTGGCGCCGTCGTCGTCGGACCAGGTGACGGTTTCGGTGAAGGTCTTGCGGCCGGCGCCGAGGAAGATGAGCTCGCGGCTGTCTTCGGAAAGCTCGGCCCAGGGGATGTCGATATCGAAATTGAAGGCTCGGCCGAGCTGTTCCCAGCTGGTCATTGGCATCCGAGCGTAGAGGGTGTAGCCGGATTTGTTGGTCAGGGAGATGGCGCCTTCGCGGATGCTGAGGCGGCGGTCACGGATGAGGTTGTCGGGATCGAAGTCAAGGACGCGGCCGAGACCTTTGCAGTTCGGACAACCGCCCCGCCGGCTGTTGAAACTGAACAGCGCGGGCTCCGGGGGCTCGACGCTGGCACCGCACTGGGGGCAGCCGAAGCTGGAACTGAAAAGGTGGTCGCCTTTTTCGGTGGCGACGATGAGCAGCCCGTCGGCGAGGCCGAGGGCGGTTTCGACGGAGTCGGTGACGCGCTCGCGGGTGGAGGTGCCGATCTTGACACGATCGACGGCGACTTCGATGTCATGCCACTTGGTGCGGGCGAGCTGTGGGGCGAGCTCGAGGCGCTGCATTTCGCCGTCGATCCGCGCCCGGACGTAGCCGGTGGAGCGGAGCCTGGCGATCAGCTCGCGGTGCTCACCCTTGCGATGGCGGACGACCGGGGCGAGAACCGTGGCGACGATGCCGTAGGGAAGTTCGAGGATGCGGTCGACGATGTTGTCGGCGGTCTGCGGCTCGATGGGGGTACCGCAGCGGTGGCAATGGACGTGGCCGATGCGGGCGAAGAGGAGGCGGAGGTAGTCGCTGATCTCAGTGATGGTACCGACGGTGGAGCGGGGATTGCGACTGACGGCCCGCTGGTCGATGGCGGCGGCGGGAGCCAGGCCTTCGATGTGGTCGACGTGCGGGCGCTCCATCTGGCCGAGGAACTGGCGGGCGTAGGCGGAGAGCGATTCGACGTAGCGGCGTTGGCCCTCCTTGAAGATGGTGTCAAACGCAAGTGAGGATTTGCCGGACCCGCTGAGCCCGGTGATAACGGACAGCGAGTCATGCGGGATGTCGAGATCGATGTGTTTGAGGTTGTGTTCGCTGGCGCCACGGACGGAGATCTTGCGCAATTGTCCCTTTCAGGACCAGGGCCTGCCCCCGGTCGCTGCCCCCCCGTTTCCGGCTGAAGGGGAATAGAGTATTTTCCGGCTGTCCCGACGTATTGTCAAAGTTACGGCGTTTCGCGGTGGGAGCGAGGCCGCAGGGGACGCCGGAGCGTGGTCATATTGGGACGGGGCGGCACATGGCCGGGCGGGTTTGGGGCAAGTTACCGTGGTCGATTGGTTCGGATGCGAGCCGCGTCCCAAATGACCTGCTCCCCAATTGCGGTGCAGGTTACGGGACTCCCGACCGGGGCGCCGCTATTCGGCGGCCGGCTTGACTTCCTGGCTCGTTCCGCAACGAGTGCAGGTCCAGTCGCGACTGGTTTTCAGGCCGAACATCGACTTTTTTTCCCGGTAGACCCAGGTAGTCATCTGTCGGCACGACCCGCAATCGGCGCTCACGTTATCGCCGTCGGAGGCGACTCCCGTCATACCGCTGCTGCTTTTCGCCATCGTCTCCCTCCCTCACCGCATCGGAGTGGGCTGCTGCGACATGATGTTAGCAGTTTCGGGTTGGCGGGACTTGCGGGGCGTGGGGTGAGCGAAATGCGGGATATTCCTCACCCAGGGCGGAGCGGGCGTGGGCTAGACTTGACGCAGCTAATTATGTCTGGTCGGTAAAGACATCCACCCCCGAGGAGGGCGTGTTGTCGATTGATGTAAGGGTCCCGCGGGTGTTGCGCGCTCACACGGATGGCCTGGCGGTCGTGCCGGTGGAAGCGGCCAATCTTTCGCAGCTGATGGAAGGCCTGTTCGGCCGGTTTCCTTCACTGCGACAGTCGCTGGCGGGGGATGACGACGACGTACTGGCCTACACAAATGTGTATGTGAACGATGTCGAGGCAACCGGTATCGGCGGCCTAGGGGCACAGCTGACGACGGGCGATACGGTGACCATCCTGCCTTCGATGGCGGGCGGCTAGACGCGGGTCCAGCACGACCGGGGTTGTGGGGGGCGCGATGGTTTGCGCCGGGGACGCTAGGGCAGCGGGGAGCGATCGTTGGCACCGCGGGCGGCGACCAGGTTGATAGCCTCGAGGTAGGAATCGATCGATTCGCCGCCGTCGGCCCAGAACCCGTCCAGGACGCTGTAGGTCATCCGACCTTCGCGGACGTAGTGGTTGTTGACGTCGGTGATTTCCAGTTCGCCGCGCCCGGAAGGCTTGAGCTCTTTGACGTAGCGGAAGACCGCGGCGTCATAGAAGTAGAAGCCGGTGGCGATGAGGTTTGATTTCGGCTCGGTGGGCTTCTCTTCGATGCCGACGATGCGGTCGCCGTCGAGCTCGACGACGCCGTAGGATTCTGGCGTGTCAACCTGGGTAAGAACCAGCCTAGCCCCCTGATCCTGGGCGGCGAAATCGGCGGCGGCGGTGCCGATGTTACCTTCAATAATGTTGTCTCCGAGGATGACCAGGACGTCGTCGTCGCCAACGAAAGGCTCGGCCAGGCCGAGCGCCTGAGCGATGCCGCCGGCTTCGTGCTGGTAGGCGTATTGCAAGCGCTCGAAGCCGAACCTGGACCCGTCGCCAATAAGGGGGAGGAAATCGCCGGCGTTTTGCCCGCCGGTGACGAGCATGGCCTCTTTGACGCTGGCCCGGGCAAGCGTCTGGAGCGGGTAGTAGATCATGGGTCGGTCGTAGACGGGGAGTAGGTGTTTATTGGTCACGGAGGTGAGCGGATGGAGGCGGCTGCCGGTGCCGCCCGCCAGGACGACGCCTTTGAGTTTCTTGCCCGAGGTCATTCGTCCCGCCTTAGAAGGACTTCTACGAATTCGGTTGGATCGAAGATGGCGAGGTCGTCGATCGACTCGCCGGTACCAACAAACTTTATCGGAACGGCGAGCTCTTCCGTTATGGGAAAGACGACTCCGCCCTTGGATGAGCTGTCTAGCTTGGCAAGAATGATGCCGGTGACGCCAACCGCTTCCCCGAAAAGCCGCGCCTGGGAGAGGGCGTTCTGGCCGGTGAGGCCGTCGAGGACGAGCAGTACTTCGTGGGGCGCGCCGGCGTCGGCGCGGTTGAGGACACGGACGACTTTTTCGAGTTCGGCCATGAGGTTGCGGTTGGTCTGGAGACGGCCGGCAGTGTCGATGATGAGGTAGTCGACGCCGGTGGAGGTGGCGGCCGCGAGCGCATCAAACACGACGGCGGCGGGGTCCGCGCCGGGCTGGTGGGCGACGACCCGCTGGTCGAGACGATCACCCCAGATCTTTAACTGGTCAATGGCGCCGGCGCGGAAGGTGTCGGCGGCGGCGAGGAGGCTGGTGAGTCCGGCCCGCTTGAGGCTGTGGGCGAGCTTGGCGATGCTGGTGGTTTTGCCGGAGCCGTTGACGCCGACGACGAGCACGATGGTTGGACCGTGGCCGCCGGCCAGTTCGCCGGCACCGGTTTCGAGCGCCTCGATCAGCAGGGTCCGCATGGCGGCGAGCATCGCATCGGGGGTCTTGATCGCTTCGTCTCTTACCTGCTGCCGAAGGCGCGCGACAACATCGAGGGCGAACTCGGGCCCGACATCACCAGTGATGAGGAGGTCTTCGAGTTCTTCCCAGTCGTCATCGCCGATGCTGGAACGGGTGAATACCGCCGCGATGCGGGAGCCGAAACCGCGCCGGGATTTCTCGGTGCCTTCTTCGACGGATTTTCCGCGGAAGCGGCTTCCTAGACGGTTGAGCATGATCCTCTGCGGGAAAGATGGCTGCGGGCGCCGGGGCGTCCGGGACCGGGACGTGGTGTATCGGCCGCTAGGGTAGCGGCCCTTGGGAGATGTTGGGATCGCCGAAGATCGTATCGGCGTGCGGGTTGAAAAGACCAATTTCGGCAGCCGAGACGTACGCGCCACCGTAGTTACTGAGAACGCGGACGATTGTGGAGGTGGTGACTACTTCGGCGTCGAGGAGGAATACCTGTTTCTCGGCGACCGGCAGGACGGTGAACTCGGCGACCAGGACCCGACGTGCGGAGCCGCCGGCGGCGTCGGGAACGGTAGCGTAGATCTCGATGTCTTTTAGGTAGGTGGAGGGATCTTCGAGGGGATGGTTCCAGACGACGACCTTGGCCATGGTTTGTGGTTCGGTTGCGGCAAGGCGGATGTCGATGGGGAAGTTGGCGTCGGCGGAACGCCAAGAGGGCACCGGGCCGTCGGGCAGGCCGTCGTGCAGGCGGTCGATGTTGTGAACGGGGTCGGGGCTCTGGGAGGTGGCACTGGCGACGCCAAGGTTCAGGATCTCGACAAAATCGAGCCCTTCGCCATCGATATCAAAGTTCTGGGTGAAGCCGACGCGGGCGCGGCGGATCAACATAGGGTCGGACTGGGCGTTGGCGGTGGTGTAGACGATGTAACCGCCGATGGCGAGGATGACGGCTAGGACGCCGAGGCCGAGGGCGAACATGGGGTAGTCGATGTTGCGGAAGCGCCGCCAGAGGTTGGCCGGGGTGAGGCGGGCTTCTTCGCGGACTTCGGCGGCGACGTTGGCGGCATCGTGGCAACGAGGGCAGAGCCGGGCGCCGTGGTGCTCGGTGAGCGCCGGGGGCGAGACGAGGGTGTAGCAACGATCGCAGCGATCGGTGGCTTCACGGGTGGGGTAATAGGGGCAGCGGGGCCGATGTGAA
>CAZVZW010000017.1:12271-18054 GCA_964631365.1 uncultured Chloroflexota bacterium
CTAACGCCGGGGCTCGTGGTGCAGGTTTACGACGGGCTCGTTGGCGTACACGTCACCGTTGCGGATCTTCAGGTTGAAGCGGCAATCGGGGTTGGTGCAGACCCAGGCCTTGTAGTGGACGGCGGCGCCCTGGCCACCAAAATCGGAGAGCGGCACGAGCTCGCCGGCGTCGCAGGAGCGACAGACCGGGAATTGCGCCTGGGCTTCGGAATATTCCATTGTCTCTACCTCGTTTGATTGAAAGGAATTGAACTTGCTTGCACGTTTGTTGTCTCGGACCCAGCTTCAAACCACTTCACATATAGACGGACCACCCTGAGAAAATTGGCACCAAACTCTCGCTGTGCGCGCCCTGCTGCATGCCGCCCTTTCATCATCTTTACCGGACTGCTACGACGCGCGTCCTTGCCAGGCGCCCGCACGCCATTCCACTCTGGCCGGGGACACGGTCTCATCGCGTGGCGGCATGGTGTCACCGTCGCACGACAGCGGCCTCGCAATCGCGGCCTCTCACACCTTCCCCAAACACGAGCGATTAGAGACAGTCTGGCGGGAATTCCCGTGGCCAGTACTTTGTGCGCTCATGCACAAAGTACAGGGATTATATTTGGTACCGGAAACGGAGGTCAAGCGCGGGCCGCGACGTGGGAGACGGGCGGCTAGACGGACTGCTGGGCCCGGTCGAGGAACTCGGCGAGGTGGACGATCTGGATGTCGGAGCGGGCAGCTTCGAGCCCGGACCGCAGGTGGGCGTGACAGCCGGGGTTGGTGGTGATTACGGTGCGAGCGCCGGTGGCGGCGATGGCGGTGAGTTTCTCGTCGCGGATGCGGCCGGCGAGGTCGGGGTTGAGGGCGCTGTAGATTCCGGCACTGCCGCAGCAGAGCCCGGAGTTGTCCATTTCGACCAGCTCGACGCCAGGGATGGCGGCGACGAGATCGCGCGGTTGCCGGATGATGCCCTGGGCGTGGTTGAGATGGCAAGCGTCCTGGACGACGACCCGCTCGGCGATGCGCCCGCCGGGGGACGCGCCAATGTGGGCCATCCATTCGCTGAAGTCGCGTACCTTCGCGGCCAGTTCGCCGGCACGGGCAGCGTAGCGCGCGTCGTCGGCGAGCAACTCGCCCCATTCTTTCATGGTGGAGCCGCAACCAGCCGAGTTGACGACGATGGCGTCGAGGTCGGCGGCGTGGAAGGCGTCGATGTTGCGGCGGGCGGCCTCGCGGGCGGTGCGGCGGTCGCCGGTGTGCAGGCTGAGCGAGCCGCAACAGGTCTGATCGGGGGGCAGGACGACCTCGCAGCCGGCCCGGGCGAGGACGCGCAGAGAGGCGCGGTGGACCTCGGCGAAGCCGACGCTCATGATGCAGCCGGTGAGGAAGCCGACCCGGAAGCAGCGCGGACCCTCGGCCTCGACCAGGGGGAGGTCGGTGGGGTTCAGGAAATTGGAGGACATGCGGGGGGTCATGGCTTCGGCCTTTTCCATGTCTCCGGGAAGGAGACGAAGGAGGGCGGAGCGGCGCAGCAGAGCGCGCATTCCGCTACGCTGGTAGAAGCGCAGCAGGGAGGCCAGCAGGCGCAGGTAGCCGGGCCGCAGGAAGACATGGCGCAGGACGGCGTTGGCGATCTTGAGTCCGGTCGGGATGTTACCGATCCGGGTGGCCTGGATGCGGGCGGTTTCGATGAGGGACCCGTACTTGACGCCGGAGGGGCAGGAAGTTTCGCAGCCGCGGCAGTCGAGGCAGAGGTAGATGTGATCGCGGAAGGATTGATCGTCGAGGGAGAGACGACCCTCCCCAACCGCGCGAATCAACTGGACGCGGCCGCGGGGGGAGTCCATCTCGACGCGCAGGTCGCGGTAGGTGGGGCATTCGTTGAGGCAGAGACCGCAGTGGATGCAGGTGTTGATGAGAAGGCGGTCGGGGACGGCTGAGCCGGAAAAGCCGACGATCGGGGCGGTGGGGTGGGGGCTAGATGCCATGGGCGAACCGTCCCGGGTTGAGGGTGCCGTGTGGGTCGAACTTCTCTTTGAGGGAATGCATGATGGTTACGGCGCCGGGGTCGACGCCGGCGCCCCAGATATTGACCGTCTGCTTCAAGGCCCGCGGACAGGCTTCGACAACGAGCGAACCGGCGAGTTCGCTGACCGCCGCGCGGAGCAATTCAATGGCCGCGACGAGGCGTTCGTCACCTTCGCCGACGAACGTGACGTGGACGATGCCGTCGAGGGCGCGGCCCCAGATGGCGACGGCGAGGTCGGCGGCGGCGGCGAGGTCGGCGGCGTGACGGAAGACGGCTTCGACCCGGGAGGAGCGGACGGTGGCGCGGCAACGGGCGCGGGCTTCGGTGGAGGGGGTTTCGCTGAGGCCGGCGAGGGCGGTCCAAGCCTGCTGCTGCCCATCGGGACTGAGCGGATGCGGACGGCCACCGCTTTCGGTGATGATGACGCCGGTGTCGACGACCTGGCGCTGGACAGCCTCCTCACGGCCGCCAAAGCGAACGAGCAGGGCGCGAGGGCCGGCGTGGGCCTCACCGAGGACTACGCCGGCGGCCTGGCGATCGAGAATCTCGACGGAGTTGGGGGTAAGGACGGAGTCGACCAGGGCATCGAGAGCCCGGCTCGCAGCGTCGGAGTCATCAAAAACGCCGGTGACCGTGGACTCAACGGGAGGGAGCGGGAGGAGCTTGAAGTTGGCTTCGACGATGGCTCCGAGAGTGCCGAGCGAGCCGGTGTAAAGCTTGCCCATGTCGTAGCCGGTGACGTTCTTGACGACCATGCCGCCGGCGCGGGTAGTCTGGCCGTCGGGATGGGCCATGCGAATGCCGATGAGGAGGTCGCGGACGGTGCCGTAACCGGTGCGGCGGGGTCCGGAGGCGGCGGTGGCGACGATGCCGCCGATGGTGGCGCGGTCGGCGAAGGGCGGATCGAGGGGCAGGAACTGGCCGTGGGCGGCCAGCTCGGCCTGCAGATCGGCCAGGCGGACGCCGGCCTGAATGCTGGCGGTCATGTCGGCGGGGTTGTACTCGAGGATGCGGTCGAGGCGGCGCGTGGAAAGTAGCACGTCGGCTGAGCGGGGCGGGTTGCCGAGGTCCAGGCAAGAACCGCCGCCGGCGAGAATGACGGCCGCGCGACGAGCAGCGCAGGCATGCAGAACGGCCGCGACCTGCTCGGCGTCGCCGGGGCTGACCTGGAATCGCGGATGGACCCCGTCAATGGCCGGGTGGCCCTGCTCACCACCGTCCTCGACCCATTCTTTGCCGACGATCTCCGCAAGGGCGCCGGCGAGTTCGTGGGTCATGGGGCTGACTCCGGGGGAAAGGGGACGCGGACGGGGTCAATTCTAAGGGCGGTCCGGCCCACTGGGGAAACGAGAACCCCGGACCCGGGAGCGCGGGCGACTACCATTGTCGCTATGGATGTACTGGAAGGGCTGCGCGAGCTGCGGGCGCGGCGGACGGCGGCGGCGGGGCGGCTGGGGCTGGTGCCGACGATGGGGGCTCTGCACCCCGGGCACCGGGCTCTGCTGCGGGTTGCGCGGGACGGCTGCGAGACGGTTGCGGCGAGCCTGTTCGTGAATCCGACGCAGTTTGGCGCCGAGGCTGATTTTGCGCGCTATCCGCGAACACGGGACCGGGACCTGGAGATCCTGGCGATGGAGGGGGTGGATTTTGTCTGGGTGCCACCGGTGGAGGTGATGTACCCGGAGGGGCCGGCGGCAACGGTGGACCCGGGGCGGTTGGCGACGGCGCTGGAAGGGAAGGCGCGACCGGGGCATTTCGCGGGGGTGGCGACGGTGGTGGCGCGGCTCTTCGAACAGGTGCGCCCGGACGTGGCCTTCTTTGGCCAGAAGGACTGGCAACAAACGCGGGTGATCGCGGACCTGATACACCAGCGGGCACCGGGGATCGAACTGGTGGTGGTGGCGACGGTGCGGGAGGCGGACGGGCTGGCCTGGAGCAGCCGGAATGTGCGCCTGGACGGGAAGGGGCGGCAGGCGGCGACGGCGCTGTACCGGGGGCTGGCGCGGGTGGCAGCGGCGTTTGCGGAAGGCACGGAGGATGCGGAGACGCTGCGGCGATTGATTGGCGCGAAGGTAAAGGGCGAACCGTCGGCGCGGCTGGAGTATGCGAGTGTAGCGGATGCGCTGGACCTGACCGAACTGACCGTCGCGCGCGAGCCAGTGGTGTTTTCGGGGGCGGTGATGATCGGCGAGGTGCGCCTGATCGACAATATTGTGGTTGGTGTGGAGCTGGCCCGGGGGGGCGGCGCGGACGAGGCCGGGACCGGGCTCTAGACCCGCGCCAGTTGCACGTCTATTCTTGGCGTTCGTGATTCTCCAAAGGCGGCGATGAAGACTATGCAGCTAACCGGTTCGACGTTCCCCTACGCCCGCGACCGGCTCCCGCTGGCCCGGGCGCTGGCGGGTATCGCAGCGGCGGGGTTCGGGTTCGTGAGCCTGGCCCGGGAGCACGCCGAGGGTGCCCTATTTCGGGACCCGGGCAACAGCGGGGCGCTGGATGAACTGCGGGAGGCAATCCTGTCGTACGGCCTGCAATGCCGGCACGCGAATTTCGGTGAGCTGACCGGGGACGCACGCTCGACGGCGGATCTGCTGGAGTTCATCAAGGCGGGATCGTATCTGGGTATCCACAACATCAGCGTCCTGGCGCCGGCCAGGTTTGAGGCGGGGGACGATAACCGGCAGATTCCGAAGGATGAGAAGACGATGGCGGCGGATCGGAAGCGGCTGATCGCAGCGCTGCGGAAATTGCTGCCGGAGGCGCAGAACGCCGGGCTGGTGTTGACAATGGCGCCACGCCCGGGAATCGCGCCGACCGGAACGGCGCTGGGCGAGATTCACGGGTCGCTGGGGAGCGCGGATTTTGGCGTTTGCTACGACCCGGCACAGGTGCATTTTCACCAGGGAATTGACCCGGTGGAGGACCTGGCGCCGGTGGCGGGAGCTACAACCGCGCTCTTCGCGACGGACCATGCCGGGATTCCGGGGCGGCTGCGGGGGGTACCGCCGGGGAGCGGGGAATTGAACTTGCAGGCGGTGCTGGCGGCGCTGGTGGCGGGGGGTTTTGACGGGCCGGTGATTGCGACGCGGTTGGGAGTGCTGGGAGCCCGGCGGATCGACCGGGAGATGCAACGGGCGGCGGAGCATCTCCGCGCGATAGGCGAGCAGGTGATGGGGCGGGGGGCGGCAGCTACTCGATCTTGATGCGGGTGGGGCCGGGGGAGGAGGGGGCGTCGAACTCTTCTTCGATAAGGCGGAGGGCGACGTCGAGAGCGCTGCGCACGGTCTTGAGAGCTTCGCGGACGGCACCGCGGGCGTGAGGCCCGATGTCGTCGAGGATGATGGCGGGACGCTCGATTTCAACGGTGATGCGGATGGGGCCGTCGGAAGAGGACTTTGCGTCGGGGGCAGTGGCGGTGTCGTCGGTCATCGGCGTAATCCCGGTCTGGAGAACGCGGTCGAGGCGATTATATCGGGGCCCGGACGGAGTGCGCAGGAGGAGTGCGGAGACAGTGTAGGAAAGATGACACAATACCCCGGGGGGGTATGTAGAATGGGATCGTGAAGTTCGACGAGACGGGATCGATGGTAATGGCGAAACCGATAGCAGTAGAAGATGCTGAGTTCGCGACGAAGGTGCTCAGATCGGACGTCCCGGTGGTGGTTGATTTCTGGGCCGAGTGGTGCGGGCCATGCAAGATGATGGCGCCGGTGTTCGAGAAGCTGGCGGATGAGTTTGAGGGCCAGTTGACCTTTGCGAAGGTGGA
>CAZVZW010000017.1:18154-20826 GCA_964631365.1 uncultured Chloroflexota bacterium
GCCGAGCCGACCGAGAGTCGGGTCGAGCTGCTGGAGGCGACGGATCGGGACGTGATTGCCCGGCTGCGAAGGGCGGAGGGACAGCTGCGCGGTATCCAGCGGATGATCATTAGCTCGCGGCAATGCGAGGAGGTGGTGGCGCAGATGCTGGCGGTGAGGGCGGCGCTGGACCGGATGGTGGAAATTCACCTGAGTTCCAACATACGGGACTGCGCGCGCGGGCTGCCGCCGGAAGAGGCGGCGGAACGGATGACGAGTCTGATGTCGATGGTAACGCGGAAGGCGGGAGCACGTAGCTGAGGGAACGGATATCACGTTGTACGGGGTGGAGTGGTGCCCCTGGGTGCGGAGGGCGCGGAATTGGCTGGAGTCGCACGGGTTGCCCTATGAATGGGTACTGGTGCCGGATGCCCAGTGGGAGCGCCAGGAGGTCATGGCGGTTTCAGGCCAGATGGAGGTGCCGGTGATTGTGGTGGCGCGCGATGGCCGGCGGCACGTTTTCCTGGAGGAAACCCACCCGGAGCTGCCGGGGCTGCTGAACCTCTAGGCGGGCGCCCCGTGGAGCTGGTCGCCGCAGCGGGTGCAGAACGCTGACCCGGAGAGGTTGACATGCGCGCAGACGGGACAGTTGACCTCGGGCGGCAGGGCGAAACCACAGGCTCCGCAGTAATGCGCGCCGTGCTCGCGCGGACTGCCGCAGGCGGGGCACGCGCCGACGGGTAGACGCCAGGCGGCGGAGCGACGACGACTGGCACCGGTGCGGCTGTGCAGGAGCGCAAGCTCGGTGCGGCTGAACTGCATACATTCGGCCAAGCCACGGGCATCGTCGCCGGAGACGAAGGTGATCTTGGCGGTCTCAAGATCGCTGACCCAGGGGCGATCGCGGCCTATGGCAACCGCGAGCTGAGCCTGGGTGAGACGCGCGCGTTTGCGAGCGTGGAAAACCGCAGACCCGAGGGGCCCACGGTCGATTTCGGCAAAGGACCGTTTCCGGGACCTCCGCTTGGCCAAAAGGCACCTCCCAAGAACGGTCGAAACAAGGACCGGGACGATAGCACGAGGGCGGCCCGAGGGCCAATTCTGAGGACTAGACGCAGGCGGCGGGGGTGCGGATGCGGGCGGGCATCCAGGCGAGGACGGCTGCGGCACCGAGGATGGGGAAAGCGGCGATGAAGAGGAACAGGCCGGTGATGCCGATGGCGTCGGCGATTATCCCCGCAACCGCCGGCCCGGCGAACATGCCGATGGCGTAGACGGACTGGAAGACGCCCATGGCGGAGGCACGTTCGTGCTCGGGGACTTCTCGGATGGATATGCCCATGAGGACGGGGAAGACCATGCCACGGGCGAAGCTGTTGACGCCTAGAAGGAGGACGAGAACGGAGACGGTGTCGATAGCCGGTAGGATGAGAATGGTGACCGTGGTGAAAAGGGAACCGGCGATGACGAAGGTGCGTTCGCCGAAACGGCGTCCGCCGACGGCGGCTAGGAGAGCAGCGCTAGCGTAGGCGACGTAGCTAATGGTGGTGAGGGTGCCGAGGTCAGTCTTGGTAGCGCCGAGGGTGTGGGCGAAAATGGGGATGAAGCTGATGTTGAGGCCGAAGGTGACGAACTGGGAAAGGGCGCCGATGCCGGAGGAGGTGATGAGGCTGCGAATGCCGAGGACGTCGCGAAAGCGGCGGATTGTCATGGGGCGGCGGACGGGGACGGCGCGCTCGCCGGCGAGGAGCATGGCGGCGAAACCGACGCCGGCGATGACGGCGGCCGACCAGAAGGTGAAGGGGACGCCGAATTGCTCAGCGAGAATGCCGCCGGTCATGCTGATCACGACCTGCGATAGGGCGGTCATGAAGACGAGCAGGCCGGTGGCACGGGTGGTCTGGTCGGGAGGGAAGAAACCGGCGAAATAAACGGCGGAGGTGACGAACGACGCCGCGCCGACACCGTGAAAGCCGCGCCAGATGATGAGCATGAAAGGGGTTGGGAAGGACGCCATACCGATCGCGCCGACGGCGTTGGCGAGCAGGCCGATGAGGATGAACGGGAGGCGGGCGCCACGCCGGTCGGACAGATAGCCGATGGGGATGCGCAGGGCGAACTGGACGAACCCGTAGGAGGCGATGATGAGACCGACCATGGTCAGGGACGCGCCGAGCCCTTCGGCGTAGACGGGGAAGGTGGGCATGTAGATGTAGAGGGAGGCCCAGAAGCAGAAGAAGGCGAGACAGAAGCCGACCCACTGGCGCCAGCCGGGGGGTGGGGGAGCGGCGTCGAAGGGAGCGCCGGAAGGGTTGGTGCTCAAGATGGGAGGGCCGGTCCGGACCGCAGGCGGTGGGGCCGTGATCGGGGTCGCGACCGGACGACCGGTGGAGATGTCGTATGCAGCGGGATAACCGGTCTAGTACCCGGCGGCGGCGTTGACGACGTTGGCGAGGGGTTCGCCGGCGTGGAAGCGGGCCAGGTTGTCGAGGAAGATGCGGGCGAAACGCTCGCGGACACGGGGGGAGTACCCGGACGTGTGCGGGGTGATGATGACGTTGGTCATCTTCCAGAGAGGAGATTCAGGAGGGAGCGGCTCGGGATCGGTGACGTCGATCCCGGCACCGGCAATGGCGCCCGATTGGAGGGCGAAGATCAGGGCTTCTTGATCGACCGTGCCGCCCCGGCCGGCA
>CAZVZW010000018.1:0-5069 GCA_964631365.1 uncultured Chloroflexota bacterium
GGTGGCGATGCTGGTGCCGACTACGATCCTGGCGCAGCAACACCTGGACACCTTCCGCGAGCGTATGGAGGAC
This sequence comes from uncultured Chloroflexota bacterium, assembly GCA_964631365.1. Classification (GTDB taxonomy): domain Bacteria; phylum Chloroflexota; class UBA11872; order UBA11872; family VXNJ01; genus JASLPR01. The sequence goes on from CAZVZW010000018.1 coordinate 74, forward strand.
TTCCCAGTGAAGGTGGACATGCTGAGCCGGTTCCGCTCGCCGGCGGAGCAGGCGGCGGTGGTGAAGCGGGTGGCCGCGGGTGACGTAGACATTGTGATCGGCACCCATCGGCTGATCCAGAAGGATATTGAGTTCGCCAACCTGGGGCTGGTGGTGATCGACGAGGAGCAGCGCTTCGGGGTAGCCGACAAGGAACGGCTAAAGAGGATTCGCAAAGAGGTGGACGTGTTGACGCTGACGGCGACACCGATCCCGCGGACTCTGCACATGGCGCTGGTGGGGGTGCGCGGAATCAGTGTGATGGAGTCGCCGCCGGCCGACCGGCAGGCGGTGAAGACCTATGTAACCGGGTTTGACGATCAGATCGTGCGGCGGGCGATCCTGGCGGAAATCGACCGCGGCGGGCAGGTGTACTTCGTGCACAACCGCATCAAGACGATCGACGCACTGGCGGCACGAATGCGCGAGCTGGTGCCGGAGGCGCGCTTCACGGTCGCCCACGGGCAGATGCCGTCGTCGCGGCTGGAGCGGGTGATGGTGGATTTCGCGGCCGGCGAGGCTGAGGTGCTGGTTTGCACCGCGATCATCGAGAACGGCATGGACCTGCCCAACGTCAACACGCTGATCGCCGACGAGTGCTGGATGTTCGGTCTATCGCAGCTTTACCAGTTGCGCGGGCGGGTGGGGCGCTCGATCAACCGGGCCTACGCCTATTTCCTCTATAGCCCGGAGCGGCGGCTGACCGAGGAGGCCCAGAAACGCCTGCAGGCGATTTTGGAGGCCAGCGAGCTGGGGGCCGGATTCCGGCTGGCGATGCGCGATCTGGAGATTCGGGGGGCCGGCGACCTGCTGGGGGCCGATCAGCATGGTTTCGCCAACGCGGTGGGCTTTGACCTGTACTGCCGAATGCTGGCCGACGCGGTGAAGGAGCGGAAGGGCGAGGCGCCGGAGGGCGACCTGGTGAATGTGGCGCAGGTGGGATTGCCGCTGGATGCCTATCTGCCGGACGATTACATGACCGGCTATGAAACGAAGATCCGCGAATACCAGCGGCTGGCGCGGGCGGTGACAGTGAACGAGGCGGAGTCAGCAATCGCCGGGCTGCGAGATCGATTTGGTGAATTCCCTGAGCCGGTGGCCAATCTTGCCTATGTCGTGCGGCTGCGGGCGAAGGCGACGACGCTGGGAATCGAGTCGATCACCAGCTACGGCGGCGAACTGCTGATCCGGCTGCCGGCCGACTTCACGCTGCGGCGCCGGACGATTCTGGAAACGGTCGGCCCGGCCATGCGGACCGGACGGACCGGGCTGATCTGGTCAAATTTCCATAATTACCGCGATTGGCAGGCAAGAATTGGTTCATTGCTTGACGCGATGGCGGAACATGCGGCACGCTCGATAACTGGAACCGCTGCCGCCGGGAACGACTAGCCGCGGGAACCTCCCCCCGATCACCCGCGTCTCTGGAGGAAGATTTGGCGACGACCGCGAAGAAGAATAAGAAAGAGAAGGCCGCCCCGAAACCGGAGCGCGACCTGATCGTGGTGGAGTCCCGCGCTAAGGCCACGACGCTGCAGAAGTTCCTGGGTGATGACTACCTGGTGATCGCGTCCTTCGGACACGTCCGAGATCTGCCGGCGCGCAACATCGGGGTGAACGTCAACAGCAACTATGCGCCGCTGTACCTGGTGCCGCGCGAGAAGAAGGCGGCGGTCGGCAAGATCAAGGCCCAGGCGGAAGAATCGCGGCTGGTCTACATGGCGACTGACCCGGACCGCGAGGGCGAAGCGATTGCCTGGCACCTGCTGGCGGCGGCGGAGATCGACACGAAGAAGGTCCGGCGGATCAGCTTCCACGAAATCACCGAGACGGCGATCCAGCACGCGCTGGAGGAGCCGGGCGAGATCGATATGGACCTGGTTAATTCGCAGCAGGCCCGGCGCATCCTGGACCGGTTGGTGGGATTCAAGATCAGCCCGCTGCTCTCGAAGCGCATCTCCGGCGCGGTTGGAGCCGGCCGGGTGCAGAGCGTGGCGCTTCGCTTCGTGGTGGACCGCGAGCGCGAGATTCGCAAGTTCGTGCCGGTAGAGTGGTGGACCGTGGAGGGTTCCTTCGCCGGCTCCGAGAAGGACAAGAAGGTCTTCGGGGCGGTGCTGGAGACCACCGAAGAGAAGCTGGATATCGGCAGCGAGCAGGAATCCGACGAATTGATCGCGCAGTTGGAAGGCGCCGACTACCGGGTGGCCGAGTTGCGCGAGCGCCAGCAGCAGCAGCGCGCCGGGGCGCCGTTTACGACGGCCTCTCTGCAGCGGGCGGCTTCCAGCGAACTGAGCATGTCGCCGTCGTTGACGATGCGGATCGCGCAGCAACTCTACGAAGGCATCGACCTGGGCGGCGGCGAGCGGGTGGGACTGATTACCTATATGCGTACCGACTCGACGCAGATCGCCGCCGACGCCCGCAACGAGGCGAAGGGATTCATCAAGCGACGTTTCGGCGACGAATACATCCCCGAGAAGCCGAATAGCTACCGGACCCGCACGCGCAATGCCCAGGAAGCCCACGAAGCGGTGCGGCCGACCTCGGTCTACCGGACGCCGGACGAGATCAACGATCAACTCGATGAACGCCAGCAGCGCCTCTACGGGCTGATCTGGCGGCGGTTCGTGGCCAGCCAGATGGCCCCGGCGCAGACCCGCACGGTGACCGTGCTGGCCGGCATCACCCGCCAGGACGAGGAACCGCCGCTGCGCTTCCGGGCATCGGCAACGGAAGTGGTGTTCGAGGGGCACCGGGCGGTATCGCGGACCCGCAAGACCGATGACGAGGCGGCGATCCAGGCACGGGAAGTGATTCTGGGCCTCGAAAAGGGCCAGACTCTGCACCTGCGCGACCTGGCCGGACAGCAGCATTTTACCGAGCCACCGCCGCGCTTCTCGGAGGCCAGCCTCATCCGAACGCTCGAAGAGGAAGGGATCGGTCGGCCGAGCACCTACGCACCGACGGTGCGGATCCTGGTGAGCCACCGCTATTGCGAACTCGAGCGCCGGCAGCTGCGTCCGACGGAACTGGGCGAATCGGTCACGGACGCGATGGTGGAGCATTTCGCCAGCATCGTGGACAAGAGCTTCACCCGCAATATGGAACTCGACCTGGACCGGGTGGCGAAGGGTGAGGAAGGCTGGATCGCCCTGCTGGATCAGTTCTGGAAGCCGTTTAGTGAGACGCTGCAAGAGGCCGAGACGAATATGAAGTCGGTCAAGCAGGCCGAGGTGCCGCTGGGCGAGGACTGCCCGGAGGACGATTGCAACGGTGAACTGGTGATCCGCAGCGGCCGCTACGGGCGGTTCATCGGCTGCACCAACTATCCCGAATGCAAGTATCGCCGCCCCTACCTGAAGAAGGTCGGGGTGATCTGCCCGGACTGCGAAGAGGGCGACATTGTGGAGCGCAAGAGTCGGCGCGGGCGAACTTTCTTCGGCTGCAGCCGCTATCCGGATTGCGAATACACGACCTGGACGCGCCCGAAGCCGACCGACGAGGCCGGGGCGCCGGCGACGGGCACAGAGTCGGACAGCGACCCGCAGCCGCCGGACGAGGCGGGCGCGGCGCTGCCGGAGGCCAAGGAGGCCGCCGGGACGGAAGCTGCGGATGTTATTGAGGTGGCGGCCGGCGATGCGGCGGCGGATAAGGTCGAGGCCGGCGCGGACGGATCCGCCGGCGAGTAACCGGCGATCGGAAACGCCCCCCACGGGCTACGCGGCTGCGGTATCATTCTGGGACGTGCCGTTTCTCGCGGCCGATCGATCACGCTATCCGACCAGTGAGTCCTGCCGGCAGTAGCCGGTCCTCGCAAGATGGGATGACGATAGCGGAAGTGAAAGGAATGGGTAGTAGTTTGCCCCTATTAGAGATGCGTGAGTTGCTCAGTGCCGGGGTGCACTTCGGGCACAAGACGCAACGCTGGAACCCGAAGATGCGCCGCTTCATATTTGGAGCTCGCAACGGCATCCACATCATCGACCTGCAGCATACGGTGCAGGCGATCGACGAAGCGAATGCCCTCCTGGTGCACATCGTCCAGAACGGCGGCCGCGTGATCTTCGTAGGCACCAAGCGCCAGGCGCGCGACGCGGTGCAGGCCGCCGCCGAGCAGTCCGGCCAGTTCTACGTGAACCAGCGCTGGCTGGGCGGGACGCTGACCAACTTCCAGACCATCAAACACCGCCTGCAGCGGCTGCGCGAACTGCGCGCGCTGCATCTGGACGGAGCGTTTGAGTCGCTGTCCAAGCGCGACATGCAAAAACAGCTGGTCGAACTGGCGCGGCTGGAACGCAAGATGGGCGGGCTGGCGACGATGGCGGAGCTGCCCGACGTGCTGTTCCTGATCGATCCGCGGCGCGAGCACATCGCGGTGAACGAAGCGCGGGTGCTGGGCATACCGGTGGTGGCGCTGGTGGACACCAACTGCGACCCGGACGAAGTGGACCTGCCGATCCCCTGCAATGACGACTCGATCCGCTCTAACCGGCTGATTCTGGGCAAGTTGGCGGAGAACGTCTCCGAGGCGTTTGAGGTCTACGAAACCGAGCGCATCGAGCGCGAAGAGCAGGAACGTGTCGAGCGGGAACGCCAGGAGCAGGCGCGCCGCGAGATGGCGCGCAAGCGACAGGAAGCCGAAGCCCAGTCGCGGGCCGAAGAAGAGCGAGCGGCGCGTGAGAAGCGCAGCGCGGCGGCAGCGGTCCCGATCGGTGCTCCGGCAACGAAGCCGGGAGCGAAGCCGGGAGCGAAACCGACCGATGGGCCGGCGGGCCAGGACCGGCCGCGGCGGGTGGTGCAGGCTCAGCCGGCGGCCAAGGCGGCAGCCAAACCGGCGGCGAAGGCCGCGGTGAAGACGGCTGCCAAACCGACTGCGAAGCCGGCCGCGAAAGCAGCGGCAAGAGCTGAAGAAAAGCCGGCTGCCAAGGCCAAAGCGAAGAGCAAGGCCAAAGCCAAG
>CAZVZW010000018.1:5169-20796 GCA_964631365.1 uncultured Chloroflexota bacterium
GAGCAAGGCCAAAGCCAAGCCGACCGCGGCCGACTAGCCCGGTACAACCAACCAACAAAGGACGAGTAGCTGGAGATGGCTTCTGAAGTATCCGCGGCGATGGTCAGAGAACTGCGCGACCGGACCGGTGGCGGGATCATGGACTGTAAACGCGCGCTGGTGGAATCTGACGGCGACATGGAAAAGGCGAGCGCGATCATCCGCGAGGGCGGCAAGGCCCGCGCCGCGAAACGATCGAGCCGCGCCACCAAACAGGGCGTGGTGCACGCCTACATCCACCCGGGGCGACCACTCGGAGCGATGATCGAACTGGCCTGCGAGACCGATTTCGTGGCCCGCACCGACGATTTCAAGACGCTGGCCAACGAACTGGCGATGCACATCGCGGCAATGGGCCCGGAGCGTATCACCGATGAGGACGAGGGCGAGGGCGAGGCCCTGCTGGACCAGGCCTACGTCCGTGACCCGGCCCGCACTGTCGCCGAACTTATCCAGGAAACCATTGCCCGGACCGGCGAGAACGTGCAGGTCGCGCGTTTCAGCCGGTTCGAGGTGGGAGCGTAGCCGACTAGGAAGACGGAAGCCTTTGACCGCGCCAACATACCGAAGAGTCCTGCTAAAACTCAGCGGCACAGCTCTCTGCGAGGAGGGCGGGCACGGGATATCTCCGGAGCGGGCCCGCGAACTCGGCGAACACGTCGTGGAGGCCCATGGGCTGGGGGTGCAGTTGGGAATCGTGATCGGCGCCGGCAACATGTGGCGCGGGCACGAAGCCGAGGCCGCCGGCATCGATCGCTCGACCGCCGACCACATGGGCATGCTGGCGACCGTGATGAATGCGCTGGCGCTGCAGGACGCGGTGGAGTCGCTGGGAGTCGCGACCCGCGTGCAAACGGCCATCGAGATGCGCGAGATCGCCGAGCCATACATCCGCCGGCGGGCCGTGAAGCACCTGGAGTCGAACCGGGTGGTCATCTTCGCCGCCGGGACTGGAAACCCCTACTTCACGACCGATACGGCGGCGGCGCTGCGGGCGATGGAGATCGGCGCCGATGCCTTCCTGAAAGCCACCCAGGTGGACGGCGTCTACGATAAGGACCCGCGCGCCCACCCGGACGCTAAGCGCTTTGACCGTATCAGCTACCTGGACGCGCTGAACCGCGGATTAAAGGTTATGGATGCCACCGCGTTCAGCCTGTGCATGGAAAACAACATGCCAATCGTGGTATTCCGGCTCGAGGATCCGAACAGCCTGCCGCGGATCCTGCACGGTGAGAAGTTGGGCACGCTAGTAGGAGTGACCTCCTGATGTTGGACGAACTGCTAGACGACGCGAGCCGTCACATGGACCTCTCGCTCGACGTTCTGGATCGCGAACTGACCGGAATCCGCACCGGGCGGGCTTCGACCACGTTCGTGGAGGGATTGATGGTGCAGGCCTACGACAGCGAATCGCCCCTGAACACACTGGCCACACTGGCGGTGCCGGAGGCGCGTCTGCTGGTGGTGCAGCCCTGGGATAAGTCGATCATGACCGCCATCGAACGCGCCATCGAGAACTCCGACCTAGGCATCACCCCTTCGAACGACGGCACGGTGATTCGGCTGCCGTTCCCGCCGCTCAGCGAGGATCGCCGCCGCGACCTGGTGAAGGTGGTGAAATCCAAAGTGGAGGACGCCAAGGTGGCGGTGCGCAATATTCGCCGCGACGCCCAGGACGATGTGCGCGAGGCGGAGAAGGAAAAGATGTGCTCGCAGGACGACGCCCATAAGGCGCTCGATAAGCTTCAGGAGATTACCGACGCGAAGATCGTCCAGGCCGAGACGGCCGGCGAACGCAAAGAGGCGGAAGTGCTTGAAGTCTAGAGCGGCCTGGGCGCGGTGAGCATGGGCGAAACGGAGCGTCGCGACGACGAATCGCCGGCGATTCCGCGACACGTTGGAATCGTAATGGACGGCAACGGCCGCTGGGCCGCCGGACAGGGCCTAGGCCGGTCCGAGGGCCACCGTGCTGGAGCGATGCGGGTGCGCCCGATCGCGGAGGCCTGCATCGATCACGGTATTAAGTATCTGACCATCTACGCGCTGTCCACGGAAAATTGGTCCCGGCCGCGCGAAGAAATCGAAATGCTGCTGGAACTGATCGGCAAGAGCCTGCAGGCGGAGCGCAAGGCCATCTTCGAACACCGGATTCGCATCAAGGTGCTGGGGTCGCTGGACCCAATTCTGCCGCCGCTGCGAATTTCGATTCGCCAGATGGAGCGGGCCACCGCCAACTTTGACCGGCTGACGCTGAACATGGCGTTCAATTATGGCGGTCGCGCGGAGATCGTGCGGGCAGTGAAGGGCCTGATGCAGGACGGGATCGACGCCGAGGACGTGACTGAAGACCTGCTGGAACGCTACCTGTACACGGCCGGGCAACCGGCCCCGGACCTGATCATTCGCACCGGCGGGCAGCAACGACTGAGCAACTTCCTGATGTGGCAGTCGGCCTATGCCGAGTTCTACTGGTCGGCGGCGCTGTGGCCGGATTTCGATGAGGCCGAGTTTGGCAAGGCCATCCGCGACTTCTCCGGCCGCAAACGCCGTTACGGCGGCGTCGAAACCGGGACCGGCATCCCCGGCGCTCTTGGCGACGGCTAGACGCAACCTTCTGCTGCGGTCGGCCACCGCGGCCATACTGCTGCCGGTGGAGTTGCTGGCCGTGTGGGCCGGGAACCCAACGCTGCTGATCCTGACCGCACTGGTGGTATCGCTAGGAATGTGGGAAATGCGCGGGATCGCCGCCGCGGCCGGTTGGGGCTTCGTGGCGTGGATCGCGCTGCCGTTCGCGCTGCTGCTGGTGCCCCTGCCGGTGGTGAAACCAACGGCGGCGATTATGCTGCTGGCGGTGGCCGCGGGGCTCGTGCTGGGAGGGGCGCTGGTGACGATGCGCGCAACGGCCGAAGGAACGCGGGCGCGCCTGCTGGCGAGTATCGGCGCGGCGATCTACGTGGGCGGACTGGCCGCCGCGCTGCCGGCAATCCGCGACCTGCCTGAAGGACTGCGCTGGGTCGTCCTGCTACTGGCGGTGGTGTGGGTCTATGACATCTGCGCCTACGCGGTCGGGGCAACGGTGGGGCGGCACCTGTTTTCGCCGCGGTTGTCGCCGCGCAAGACCTGGGAAGGGGTCGGCGGCGGCCTGGCGGGCGCGCTGCTGGCGGGCGCGGTGATGAGTTTCTTCCTTGATGCCGGCCTGTGGGTACTGCTGGTGGCGGCGGCCGCCACGGCGATCGCCGCGCAGACCGGCGACCTCTTTGAATCGGCTCTCAAACGCCGCGCCGGAATGAAGGATTCCGGGCGGCTGGTGCCCGGTCACGGTGGTATTCTCGACCGCATCGACAGTTTGTTATTCGCCGGGCCGGTGGTGTTCGCGTTCGCGACCTTCTCAAGCAGCCCAGGCTAGTGGATTCCACGATATGTCACGGCGCAAGGTAGCCATTCTCGGCAGCACCGGCTCGATCGGCACCCAGGCCCTGGACGTTCTGCGCCGGCATCGCGACGCTTTCGAGATCGTGGGCCTGGCCTGCGGGTCGAACGCCGATCTACTGGTAGCCCAGGCGGTGGAGTTAGACGTGCCGCTCATCGCGCTGGGCGATCCGAACACCCGTCCAACCGCGCCGCTGCCGCACGGCATCCGCCTGGTAACCGGGCCGGAGGGCCTGTGTGACATCGCGGCCGGGGCGGCCGAGGTGGTGCTGGTGGCGACGATCGGCGAGGCCGGGCTGCTGCCGACGGCGGCGGCGATCCGCGAAGGCAAAGCGGTGGGGCTGGCGAGCAAGGAATTGCTGGTGATGACCGGCTCGCTGCTGACCGAAATGGCGACGCGCCACGGGTCGTTGATCCTGCCGATCGATAGCGAGCACAGCGCCATCTGGCAGTGCCTGCAGGGCGAGGATCGCCGCCGGATCGCGCGCCTGTTGCTGACCGCCTCGGGCGGCCCGTTCCTGGACACGCCCATGGAGGAACTGACGCGGGCCGGGCGGCGGGAGGCGTTGAACCATCCGAACTGGGACATGGGTCCGAAGGTGACGGTGGACTCGGCAACGCTGATGAACAAGGGGCTTGAAGTAATCGAGGCGCACTGGTTGTTTGGCGCTTCGTACGACCAAATCGATGTGGCGGTGCACCAGCAAAGCGTGGTGCATTCGATGGTCGAATTCACAGACGGCGCGGTGAAGGCGCAGCTGGGCCGGCCGAGCATGGATCTGCCGATCGCCTACGCACTAGCCTACCCGGAACGTCTGGTCGACCCGGAACTGGGCGGCGGGCCACTGGACCTGGCGGACCTGAACCAATTGACCTTCCGGCCGCCGGACACGGAGCGCTTCCCGCTGCTGGATCTGGCCTACCAGGCGGGTCGACGGGGCGGCTCGGAGCCGGCGGTGCTGTGCGGGGCCGACCTGGCGGCGGTGGAACTGTTCCTGGCCGGGCAGATCGGGTTCCTAGATATCGCGCGGATCGTCAGCGAGACGCTGGCGACCACCGGGCACGCCGAAGATATATCGCTCGACGAGGCCCAGGCCTGGCATCAGGCCGGGTTTGAGGCGGCGATGAACGTCGGAGCCGCACTGGCCTCGTGATCGGTTCGCCCCTGGAGGCCCTCGGCGGCGCGGCAATCGCGATCCCGGTCGCAATCATTCTGTTGAGCGTGCTGATCGTGGTGCACGAGGCGGGGCACTACCTGGCCGCGCGAGGGGTGGGGATCGAAGTGCTGGAGTTTGGGCTGGGCTATCCGCCGCGCATCTTCGGCCGTAGCTGGCGCGGCACTGTCTTCACCCTGAACGCGATCCCATTCGGCGGCTTTGCGCGGATGCGCGGCGAAAGCGGCGATGCGGCGGAACCGGGTAGTTTCGTCTCCAAGTCACGCCGGGCGCGGGCGTTCGTGCTGATCGCCGGTCCGCTGATGAACCTGCTGGCGGCGCCGTTGTTGTTCGCGGGAGCGGCGCTGATCGCTGATCTGGACGGAGTGGAGATCACCCGGGTCGAGGCCGGCACGCCGGCGGCCACGTCCGGATTACTGGTGAACGATGTGATCCGCACGGTGGACGGCATCGAGGTGCCGACGCCGCCTGATGTTGGGGCGGCTATCCGCGATCGGGTCGGCACCGAAGTGCGCCTCGGAATTGAGCGCGACGGCGAATTGCGCAATGTCATGACCACGCCGCGAACTACCTACCCGGACGACCAGGGGCCGCTGGGAGTGGGAATCAACCTGCATCTGGCGCCGCGTCCGCTGCTCGAGGCCATCGGCGTCGGGTTCAAGCGCACGGCGGAATCGATCGTATTGCTGCCGGGGCTGATCGTGGAAACGGCGCGCTCGGACGAGGGCCTGCAGGTGGCGGGGCCGGTGGGGATCGTGGAGATGGTCGGGCAAGCGGCCCGGCAGGGCCCGGAGGTGGTGCTGTTCCTGGCGGCGCTGCTGAGCACGCAACTGGCGCTGTTCAATCTGCTGCCCTGGCCGGTGCTCGACGGTGGGCGGTTGGTGCTGATCGGCGTGGAAGTGATTCGCGGCAAGCCGATGTCGGTGGAGCGTGAGGGAGCGATCAACTTTGTCGGCATCGCGCTGTTGTTGCTGCTGGCAGTGCTGGTGACGGTGGGCGATATCCAGCGGATCGCCGGCGGATGAGGAGCGGGGTTGCGACAGCGAGGGTCGTTTCGCTAGCTTTGGACGTTGCCTGCCTCATACCGAAGGGGAAACCGTCACGAGTGAGATAAGCCGTCGGCGTACATCGATCCCGGTAAACATCGGCGATGTCCGCATCGGCGGTGGTGGCCCGGTGGTGGTGCAATCAATGACCACGACTAACACCGCTGAGGTTGAGGCTACTTCGAACGAGATCGCACGACTCGTGGAGGCCGGCTGCGAGATCGTGCGAGTGGCGGTGCCCGACCGCGAGGCGGCGGAGGCGCTGCCGGAACTACTGCGCCGCTCGGCGGCGCCGTTGATCGCTGACATCCACTTCGATCACCGGCTGGCGCTGGCGGCGGTGGAGGCCGGTATCCACTGCCTGCGGATCAACCCGGGCAACATTGGCGATCGCAACCGGGTGCGCGAGGTGGTGCGGGCGTGCAAGGAGCGCGGGGTGCCGATTCGGATCGGGGTGAATGCGGGCTCGATCCCGGAGGCCAGCGGGCCCGACGGTCGGCCGAAGACCGGGACGGCGCTGGCCGACGCGATGGTGGCGCACGCCATGGAGCATGTGCGCATCCTGGAGGAAGAGAACTTCCAGGCGATCAAGATCTCGCTGAAGGCCTTCGAGATCGACCCGACGGTGCGCGCTTACCGTAAGATCGCGGACATGGTGCCCTACCCACTGCATCTCGGCATCACCGAATCGGGCACCGCCCGCACCGGCAGCATCCGCTCGGCAATCGGCCTGGGAATCCTGCTCTACGAGGGCATCGGCGACACGATCCGGGTCTCGCTCACCGCCGACCCGGTGGAAGAGGTCTTCGTGGCCTTCGAGATTCTGAAGGCGCTGGATATCCGCCAGAAAGGCTCGGTGCTGGTGTCATGCCCGTCGTGCGGACGCTGCGAGATCGAGCTGTTCCCGCTGGTGGGCAAGGTGGAGAAATTGCTGGCGGGAATCGAGGAACCGCTGAAGGTGGCGGTGATGGGCTGCGTGGTCAACGGCCCCGGCGAGGCGCGCGATGCCGATATCGGGCTGGCCGGGGGCAAGGGCCGCGGGGTGATTTTCGCGGACGGCAAGATCCTAGAAACCCTGAACGAGGAAGACTTCCTGCCGCGACTCGCGGCCGGCATCGAACGGGTGGCGGCCGATCACCGCGCGGCCGCGGCGGAAAAGGACGCGCCGGTTCCGTAAACTGGTGAGGACGCCGTCTGCGCCACCATATTTCAACCGGGAGCCGGTATCCGTTTGGCCGCCACGACGCCGCTACGGCGGCAATATCTGGACATCAAGAAGCGCTACGCCGATGCCATCCTGTTCTTCCGGCTGGGCGATTTCTACGAGATGTTTGACGACGACGCGGTGAGCGCGTCCGAGATCCTGCAGATCGTTCTGACCGGCCGAGAAATGGGCAAGGGGAACCGGGTATCGATGTGCGGGGTGCCCTATCACGCGGCAGAGACCTACGCCGCGCGGCTGCTGGACGCCGGTCACAAGGTGGCGATTTGCGACCAGGTGGGGGAGCCGGGCAGCGGCCTGGTGGAGCGCGCGGTTACACAGGTGATTACGCCGGGCACCAAGGTTGAAGACGGGATGCTGCGCCCGGAACGCAATAACTACCTGGCGGCGGTCGTGACGACCGAGGACAGGCTGGGGCTGGCCTTCGCGGATATCACCACCGGAGAGTTCGCCGGAGCGTCGTTCGCCGGCGATGACGGGCTGTTGCGGCTGCGTCGCGAACTGGCGCGACTGAACGCGGCGGAGGTGCTGGTGCCGGACGCGCTGCTAGGGGAGCTGTCGGGCGGTGGGGCGCATGTGTCACCGGCGGACGGCTGGACCCCGGTCGACGGGGCAGCAACCGTGATCCTAGATCGCACCATCGGCACCGACGGCGGACCGGCCGGGCTGGACGCGGCCGCGACGAGCGCGGCGGCGACGCTGGTGGCCTACGTCAAAGCCAACCAGAGCCAGGCGCTGCACGTACTGACCGCCATCCACGCCCACCCGGTCGGCGAATTCATGGAGATCGACGACTTCACCTGGCGCAACCTGGACATCGACCGCTCGGCCGATGGCGACGCGGCGACCTGCCTACTTGACATAATTGACAAAACGCGGACGCCGATGGGATCGCGATTGCTGCGCGCCCGTATCGGGCTGCCGCTGCTGGATGTGCGGGCCATCGAGCGCCGCCTGGACGGGGTGGAATGGCTGCTGGCCGACGCCAAACTGCGCTCCGACCTGGGCGATGAATTGCGGGCGATCGGCGACCTGGAGCGGACGGTGATCCGTGTCCGCCGAGAGAGCGTCCGCGCGCAGGACCTACTGGGACTGGGGCGGATGCTGGGTCGGGTGGCGACGCTGGCGCAAATGCTGACGGCGGCGCCGGGGCTGGAGGAGTCGAATCTGGCCACGCCGGACCCGTGCGCGGACGTGGCGGCGTTCCTCGAGCGCGCCCTGGAGCCCGACGGCGACCGAATAGTCCGCGCCGGCTATGACGCCAAGCTGGATGAGCTGTACGACACGGCGACCAACGCCCGGGCCTGGCTGGCGACCTACGAGGAACGCCTGCGCGAGGAAACCGGGATCAAGGCGCTGAAGATCGGCTACAACCGGGTGTTCGGCTACTACGTGGAGGTCAGCCGGCGCTACCTCGACGAGGTTCCGGACTGGTTTGAGGCCCGGCAGTCGCTGACCAACTCGCAGCGTTACGTGACCCCGGAACTCAAGGAGCACGAGGTAGAGGTGCTGACGGCGCAAGATCGCGCCGGAGAACTGGAGCAATCGCTCTACACGGCGGTTGTTGCCAGCCTGGGCGAGCACGTCGATGCGCTGCTGACGACGGCAGGGGCGGTGGCGCAGCTGGATGTCGCGCTGGCGGCGGCCGAACTGGCGGCTGCGCAGGGCTATGTGCGGCCGGAATTCGTGGACGACGGGATCCTTCAAATCGAGGGCGGGCGACACCCGGTGGTGGAGGCGTCGGGCGGCGAGCGCTTCGTCCCCAATGACTGCCGCCTGGGCGGCGACCACGGCCAAATCATGATCCTGACCGGGCCGAATATGGCCGGGAAGTCGACCTTTCTGCGCCAGGTGGCCCTGATTTCGCTGATGGCGCAGATCGGTGGCTTCGTGCCGGCGACAGTGGCCCAGCTGCCGGTGTTCGATCGCATCTTCACCCGGGTGGGCGCGCGCGACGACCTGGCGGGAGGGACGAGTACCTTCATGGTCGAGATGTCGGAGGTGGCGACCATCCTGTCGCGGGCCACCGAGAACAGCCTGATCGTATTGGACGAAATCGGCCGCGGGACCAGCACCTATGACGGCGTGTCTATTGCCCAGGCGGTGATCGAGTACCTACACAACCACCCACGATTGCGCGCGAAGACGATCTTTGCGACTCACTATCACGAACTGACGGCGCTGGCCGAACGCTATCCGCGGGTGCGCAATTTCAACGTGGCGGTCTCAGAGCAGAACGGCAATGTGGTCTTCCTGCGCCGGATCACGCCGGGCGGCTCGGATCGCAGCTACGGGATCTACGTGGGCAGGCTGGCGGGACTGCCGGACGCGGTGACCCGCCGGGCGGAGGAGATCCTGGGGACGCTGGAAGCCGAGTCGGGTACGACAAACCGGGCGCAGATGTCGCTGCTGCCGCCGGAGCGCCATCCGGTGCTGGATGAACTGGAGAAACTGGAGCTGGAATGCACTTCGCCGCTGACGGCGCTGAACAAGCTCTACGAGTGGCGCCGGATGCTGGACGAATGAGCGCGATTCGCCAGTTGCCCGACGATGTGCGCGGCAAGATCGCCGCCGGGGAAGTGATCGAGCGGCCGGCGTCGGTGGTCAAGGAGTTGGTTGAAAACAGCCTCGATGCCGGGGCGACCGATATCCGCATCTTCATCCAGGGCGGCGGCCGCGAGTTGATCCGGGTCGTCGACAACGGCGGTGGGATCGATCCGGCCGAACTGCCGTTGGCATTCTCACCGCACGCCACCAGCAAGTTGCGCGTCGAGGACGACCTGCTGAACGTGCGCACGCTGGGGTTTCGCGGCGAGGCGCTGGCCAGCATCACAGCGGTGGCTGAACTCTCGATCGCCAGTTCGACCGGCCTCGGCGAGACCGGCCGGGTGATCGTGCGGCATGGCGATGAAGTTCTACAGGATGATGCCCACGGCGGACCCGGCGGTACCGAGGTGACGGTGTCACGGCTGTTCGCCAATTTCCCGGTGCGGCTGGAATTCATGAAATCCGAGCGGACGGAGCTGTTTCGGGTAGTCAACATCGTCCAGCACCAGGCGCTGGGTCACCCCCACGTGCGTTTCACGCTGACTTCCGACGACCGGGTATCCTTCCAGACCACCGGCAACGGGAGCCTGCGCGACGCCCTGGTGGGCGTCTACGACGCGCGGCTGATCGACGACACCATCGAGATCCCACCGGACGAATTCCAGGGCATCCACGGGTTCATCGGCCAGCCGGGCAAGGACCGGCCCAATCGGCGGCACATTTCGTTCTACGTTAACCGGCGCTGGGTGACCAACCGGACGCTGCTGGGCGCGCTGACCGAGGCCTTCCGCGGGATGATGCCTTCGGGCCGGCACCCAATCGCGATCGTGCACCTGACGGTCCCGCCGGACAGCGTCGATGTGAATATCCACCCGACCAAGACGGAGATTCGTTTTCGCGAGGACAGGTTGATCTTCAGCCGAGTTTCGAAGGCGATCCGGCGGACGCTGATCGAGCGCGGCGACTACGTGGCGGTCGAGCCCGGCCCGGAGGCGTTGGTGGACTCGTTCTTCGTGCCTTCGCGGATGCCGGCGCAACCACGATATGACAGCTTCGCGCCGGACCCTAGCGCACTTTCGGGAGGCGCGTCGGGCGGGATGCCGGTCGACGACCCGATCGCGCCGGCAACCGGGCTGCAATCGCCAACCATCCGCCCGCTGGGCCAGATCGACTCGACCTACCTGGTCGCGACCGGGCCGGAGGGCCTGTACCTGGTGGACCAGCACGCGGCCCATGAGCGGGTGACCTACGAGCGACTGCTCAAGCAGGACACCGCGCCGGACCGGCAGCCGCTGCTGGCGCCCCTGACTGCCGACCTGGCCAGTGACGCCTCGGCGTGGGTCGCCGACAACCTGGAACGGCTGGGCGAACTGGGTTTTGACATCGAGCATTTTGGCGACAACACCTGGCTGATCCGGGCGGTGCCGGTGGTGGGCGCGGACCGCGATCCGCAGGCGCTGTTCGCGGAGATCGTGGCCGAGATGCTGGAGGTGGAGGTGAGCCGGGCGGGGATGGCGGAGCGGCTGCGCTGGTCGGTGGCCTGTCACAGTTCGATCCGCGCCGGGGACCAGCTGTCGATCCCGGAGATGCAGGCGCTGTTGGACGAACTGGCGCGCTGTGACCTAGGTCGGACCTGCCCGCACGGTCGGCCGACGATCCTGAAATTCACCCGCGAGATGCTGGACCGGCAGTTCGGCCGGACCTAGCCGGCGTCGGCCTCACGGACCAGTTGCGCCAGGTTGGCGGCGAGGATCGTGTTAGTCAGCGGGCCGACGCCGCCGGGCACCGGGGTGATGGCCGACGCCGAGGATATGACCGATTCATAGTCGACATCACCGATCAATTCGTCGCCAACGTAGTTAGTGCCGACATCGACGACGACGACGCGGCTGCCGACGTGCTTGTAGGTCACGAATCTTGCCCGACCCATGGCTACCGCGAGGATCTCGGCGCGACGAGTCTCTTCCTCGAGGTTCTGCGTCCGCGAGTGCAGCAGGGTCACGGTAGCGTGGCGCTGCAGAAGCAGCATGGCGAGGGGTTTGCCGACGGTGTTGCTGCGGCCGAGGACGACGGCGCGCTTGCCTTCGATGGGGATCTCGTAGTGATCGAGCAGGCCCATCACCGCAGCGGCGGTGGCCGGGGCGAAGCTGCTGGACCCGGCGAAGAGCGCGCCGAGGCGGGCCGGGGTTATGCAGTCGACGTCCTTGGCTGGGGAGAGGGTGCCGGAAACGAGATCGTCAGGTATCTGGTCAGGGTAGGGGGTCGGCACGACGACGCCGTGGACGGCGCGGTCTTCGTTGAGGCCCCGTAGGGCGGCTGCGAGGTCTTGCTCCGCGATATCGACGGGAAGCTCCACCACGATGGCTTCGAGTCCGACCCGCTTGAAGGTGCGCACGATGCTGCGCGTGTAGCCGGCGGCGGCCGGGTCGTCACCCATCTGGATAATGCGCATACCGACCGGCTCGGAGCGAGCCGCGAATTCGGCCTTCAATTGCCGCCGCAGGTCTTTGGCGACCGCGGCGCCCTCGAGCATGATCGTTTCGGGCAGGTACACGGCGCTACCGGCTGCTCAGAGGTGCCGGTCGACGGTGATATCGGCCTGGCACAGCGACTTCGCCGCTGCTGCGAGACGCGATTCGGTGTCTTGCGCGAAGGCGTCATCGACGATCATCCCGACGTTGGCGGCGATGTTGAGCTGGCAAATGCGCAGGGCGCCGCGGGCCAGCGAACCGCCCCCGGCGGCGTCGCCGACCAGGTTGGGGTTACCGATGCAGCAAGTCTGCTCGCCCAGCGCTACAACCTCGGCGCAAAGCTCGGCCAGCTCCAGCGGCACGACGGTGGCGGCGCGGGCGGCCTCGGCCAGGGCGGCGCTCCGGGCGGCCTTCTCTTCGGGGGATTTGCGCGGCAGCTTCATGGCGGTGGCGAAACCGGCGTAGGCAGTGGCGTCTTCGGCGGCCAGGGCGACGCCCCGGGTGGCGATGACCTCGCAACGGGCGACGATGGCGACCAGATCTTCCTGGACGTCGGCGTATCTTTTCTTGCCAATGGAGTAACCGCCGGCCATCTGGATCATCGCCGCGCCCAAGGCCAGCGCCACGCCGGCGGCCGCCCCGCCGCCGGGGGCCGGTTCGTGGGACCCGAGCCGTTCGATGAAGTCTCGAATTGCGGTATCAGCAAGTTGCGCTATCTTGCAGCCATCCCGGTTGGTTTCGACATTCGAACGCAGCATAGATGCCGTGATGGCGGTAGCGCAATTCGGGCGGTGGGCTGGCAGTACGTGGTCGGTCCGACGGAGCAGCGCCTTTACATAACCATGGATGCAGGACGATTGATTGATGCCCGGTCGACGCGATGATTGACGATGGGGGATACCCGCCGCTGATCTGCGTCGTGGGGCCGACCGGAACCGGCAAGTCGGCGGCGGCCATCGCCCTCGCGCGGCGCTTTGACGGCGAGGTCGTCTCAGCCGACTCGCGGCAGGTCTATCGCGGCATGGACGTCGGAACCGCCAAGGTCGGCGCGGTTGAGCGCGCCGCCGTGCCGCACCACCTGCTGGACATCCGCGAGCCCGACGGACCGTACTCGGTGCACGAGTTCGCTAGGGACGCGGAGACCGCCATTACCGCGATCCGGGCGCGCGGTCGACTGCCGATCGTGGCCGGCGGCACCGGGCATTACCTGGCAGCGCTGACGCGCGGATTCCTGCCGGCAGCGGTGGAACCGGACCCGCGGCTGCGGGCGGAATTGGATCAGGTTCTTGAAACGCAGGGCGTAGCGGCGCTGGCGCAGCGTCTGCGCGCGGTGGACCGGGTGGCGGCGGCGGACATTGATCTTGACAATCCGCGGCGACTGGTGCGGGCGATTGAGGTGAAAACAGCCACGGGCCGCTCGATTCGGGAGATCGAAACCACCCGACCGGTGCCGTGGCGGGCGCTGGTGCTGGGTCTCAGCATGGATCGTGACGCGCTGGCGGAACGGCTCGCGGCGCGCGCTTCCGGGATGTTCGCCGGCGGGTTACTGGACGAGATACGGCGATTAGTGGCCCGGGGCTACGGACGGGGCTCGGTCCTGGATCGTTCGATCGGCTACCGGGATGGACTGGCGCACTTGTTCGGAGAATTGAGTCGTCCCGAGGCAATTACGGCGACTACCACCGCGACGCGCCAGTACGCCCGCCGGCAGATAACCTGGCTGCGCAATCGAGAATCGGCGCGGTGGTTCGAAGTGGGCGATAATCTCGTGGACGAACTGGCGCTGGCGGTCGCGGAATTCCTGGCCACCACTGTTTCGACAGGGAACTAGCTTTGCGCTTCACCAAAATGCAAGGGACCGGTAATGACTTCGCGATGGTGGACGCCCGGGTCGAGGAAAAGCACGACTGGGCGGCGCTGGCGGTACCGGTGTGCGATCGGCATTTCGGGGTCGGTGCCGACGGACTGATCTTGATCCGCGAGACCGATGACCTGGGCTATCAGATGGTGATGTACAACCCGGACGGCTCCCGCGCCGAGATGTGTGGCAACGGCATTCGCTGTTTCGCAAAGTTGCTCTACGATGCCGGCGATATCGACCGCGAGCAGGTGCAGGTGGTCACCGACGGTGGCCGGCACTGGGTGCGGGTCGAGGACGATTCGCCGCAGAACTTCGTCGTGGCGGTCGGTATGGGGGTGCCGGAGTTCAATCCAGCGCGACTTCCGGTGGACCTGCCCGGCGCGGCGGTGCTGGACCACCCACTGACGGTGAACGGGGCGGAATTTGCGGTGACGACAGTATCGATGGGCAATCCCCACGCGGTAGCCTTCGTCGATTCGGTGGATGAAGTCAATCTGGCCCGTGTCGGCCCGCTGGTAGAGCGCCACCCGGCCTTTTCGGAGCGGATCAATTTCGAGATCTGTGAGGTGCTCGGACCCGGGCAATTGCGCATGCGGGTGTGGGAACGGGGCGCGGGGATCACGCTGGCCTGCGGGAGTGGCGCGGCAGCGACGGCGGCGGCGGCGATCCGGACCGGCCGCGTGGACCCGGGCCAGCTAAGGGTGACGGTGGACGGCGGCGAACTGCGCTTCGACTGGCCCGGCGATGGGGCGGAACTGGTGATGACCGGACCGGCCGCGACCGTATACGATGGCGTCTGGCGAAGCTAGTTCGGACCGCCGGAACCGCTTCTGACCACCGCCACTCACCCGGAAGGCAGACCACCCACACCCATGGACTTCAAACCCGCTGAACGCATCGAACAACTACCGGTTTACCTGTTCGCTCGGCTCAACGAAGTCCGTGACGCGAAGATCGCCGAGGGCGTGGACGTTATCAGCCTGGGAATCGGCGATCCCGATCTGCCGACGCCCGATGCGGTCACCGACCGGTTGGTGGCCGCCGGGCGCGACGCCGAGAATCACCGCTACTGCGATGACGGCCTGCCCCAATACCGGGCGGCGGTGACGGCCTGGTACCAGCGCCGTTTCAACGTGTCGCTGGATCCGGAAAAAGAAGTCGTGCCGTTGCTGGGATCGAAGGAGGGGATCGCGCACCTGCCGGTGGCGCTGATCAACACCGGCGACTACGCGCTGGTACCGGACCCGGGCTACCCGGTCTACGCGATCGGCACGGAACTGGTCGGCGGGCGAATCCACTACATGCCGCTGAAGCCGGAAAATCGCTGGCTGCCGGACCTGGCGGCGATCCCGACGGAGATCGTGACGCGGGCGAAGCTGATGTGGCTGTGCTACCCGAGCAACCCGACGGCGGCGGTGGCGGATCGCGACTTTTTCGAGCGCGTGGTGGAGTTCGGAAATCGGCACGACATCCTGATCTGTCAGGACGCGGCGTACTCGGAAGTCACTTTTGACGGCTATCGCACCGGCAGCATCCTGGAGGTGCCCGGGGCGATGGACTGCGTGCTGGAATTCCACTCGCTATCGAAAACCTACAACATGACCGGTTGGCGGATCGGCTGGGCGGCCGGAGCGCGGCCGGCGATCGAAGCGCTGACCCGGCTGAAGAGTAACCTGGACTCGGGCATCTTCGCGGCGGTGCAGGAGGCCGGGATCGTGGCGCTGGAGTTGCCCGAAAGCTGGATCGTCGCCCGCAATGAGATCTACGAAAAGCGCCGCGATCGGGTGCTGGCAGCCCTGCGGGCGATGGACCTGAACCCGGAGGTCCCGCCGGC
>CAZVZW010000019.1:0-5677 GCA_964631365.1 uncultured Chloroflexota bacterium
CCGAGAGCGAGTGCTGGCGGCGTTGCGGCATGAGACGCCGGACCGGGTGCCGATGGACCTGGGCGGGGGCCGGGCCAGTTCGATTCACTTGACGGCCTACCGCAACCTGGCGAAGAAGCTGCGCCTGCCGGTGCCGCCGCCGGAGATCCTGGACGTGATGCAGCAAGTGGCCGGGGTGCACGGCTCGGTGCAGGACGCGCTGGACGTGGATATCGAATTCGTGAACACCGATCCGGCGGTGGTGCTGGATGGCGACGAAATCGGGACGCACTACACCGACGAGTGGGGCGTGACCCGGCGGATGCCGGAGGGTGGTTTCTACTACGACCAGGACACCGGCCCGCTGGCCGGGGAGATCACGGTGACGGACATCGCCAAACACGCCTGGCCGGACCCGCACGACCCGGAACGCACCCGGGGGCTGCGCGAGCGCGTGCAGACAGCGCGGGACGGCTCGGATCGGGCGATCTGCATGGGCGTGCGTGGCTCGATCGTGCACCTGAGCCAGTACCTGCGCGGCTTCGAGGACTGGTACTACGATATGGCTGGCGACCAGGATCTGATGGGGGCGATGTTGGACGCACTGCTAGAGGTGCTGCTGCCGGTGATCGACGCGCAACTGAAGGAAGCCGGCGACCTGTGCGACATCATCTTCCTAGGCGATGACATCGGGGCGCAGAACGGCCTACAGGTCTCGCCGGATACCTATCGCAAGGTGATCATGCCTCGACACCGCAAGGTGTTCGAGGCGGTGCGCCGGGGCGCGCCGGACGCGTTTATCGGCATGCACACCTGCGGCTCGGTGGTGGACGTGATCGATGACCTGATCGAGATCGGCGTCCAGGTGCTGAATCCGATACAGGTTTCGGCGAACGGCATGGAACCGGAAGCCCTAAAGGAACGCTTCGGCGACCGGCTCAGCTTCTGGGGTGCGATGGACACTCAGCAAACCCTGCCGTTTGGTTCGGAGGCGGACGTACGGGCCGAGGTGCGCGACCGGGTGCGGGTGCTGGGTGAGGGTGGTGGCTACATCCTGAGTGCGGTCCACAACGTGCAGCCGGACGTGCCGACCGAGAACCTGTTGGCAATGTTCGATGAGGCGCGCAGTTCTTAGGCCTGAATTGATTACCGGTTAGGCCGCGCCGAACTTTTCGAGGATCGGTATGATGACGTCCTCTTCGGAGATGTCGCCCCAGTAGATCCAGGCCAGGCCTTCGGCGCTGCCGAGCTGATCGACGATGCGTTCGAGGGCCTGCGCCGAAATGCCCGGTTCGACACCGATCTGGACCAATTTACCGGCGTCGCGAATGCGGCGATACACGTGCGGCCAGGTGTCTTCTTCAGGCACGCCGCCACCGGGGACCCACTGGATGCCGGTCAACTCGTCGATTTCGAGCAGCGAGTCCAGGTGGGTTAGCTGGTCGGGTCCGTCCAGGTGGTAGAAGGCGTTGGGGACGGCGCGGCAGGCGGCGGCGATCTCCGGCTTGACGAAGCGCTCGAATTGCTCGGGGCCGATCATGTAACAGAAGTCGCACTGGAACATGTAGTAGGGCACCTCGGAGAACAGTGGCGTCCAGGCGGTGTAGGCCGGGTTGACCGGCTGCAGGATCTGGTTGAATTCGTCGAAGAGCCGGAACCAGCCTTCGTGGATCTGCCAGTTGAGACGCTCCACATCGTCGGGGCTGTCGTAGAGATCCATGAGCAGCAGGTTGGAGGGTCGGAAGGTGGAGAGGACGTCAAGCGTGCCGCCGAGATCGACCATGGCCACCTGGACGGAGCCTTTGAAGTGCTCGATTGCGGCGCGGGTGACGTCGCGGGCGCGCTGGAACCAGGGATCGTTCGGAAGATAGGGGAGGTCGAGGTCGGCGATTTCCTGGATTTCCTTCGGCACGAACCAGGACGTGTGCTCGGTGTTGTGGATGTCGGCGCCCAGGAAGGCGGCGGCGGCACCGGCGCCGAAGAACGGCTTGACGGTCGGGAAGGCGTCACCGAGAAATCGGGTGCGACAGAGGTCGTATTCCCAACGCTCGACGATGCACTCCGGCGAGATGGACAGGTCGTAGCGACAGGTGTATTCGTCGTGCGGCAGCTCGGGCTCGGGGTGGCCGGGGTCGAGTCCGGTGAGTCGGGCCTGCATCAGCGGGCGGTCGAGTTCGCCGGCCCACCAGGCGCGGGCATCGGCGCGGATGGTGTCCCAGCGCTGTTGGTCAAATTCGATGGGCAGGGCGGGCTCGCTGTAATTCGGACGGCTAGGCGGCGCCGTATTTCTCGAGGAAACGCACGACCTCGTCTTCTTCGGAGATGTCGCCTTTGTAGATCCAGACCAGTCCTTCGGCGCTGCCGACCTGGTCGACGATACGGTCGAAGATCTCCATCTGGGGTCCGTCGCTGATGCCGATCTGGACGAGCTTACCGGCAGCGCGAATCTCTTGATAGACCTCGGGCCAGCCGCTTTCGTCTTCGGCGCCGGCGCCGGGGACCCACTGGATCCCCTTCAGTTCTTCGATCTCGAGGAAGGAGCCCAGATGGTTTAGCTGGCCGGGGCCATCCAGGTGATAGAAGGAGTGTGGCATGGTCTTGAAGGCGGCCACGAGCTGCGGTTTGACGAAGCGCTCGAACATGTCCGGGCTGAGCATGTAGCAGAAGTCGCACTGGTGCATGTAGTACGGCTCGGCGGAAAAGACGGGGGTCCAGGCGGTGTAGCCACGGTTGGTCGGTTGCAGGATCTGGTTGAACTCTTCGAAATAGCGGAGCCAGTTCTCGTGGATTTGCCAGTTAAGGCGCTCGACCTCATCGGGACTGTCGTAGAGGTCGAGGAGCAGTAGCTCGGAGGGGCGGAAGGTGGAGATGACATCAATGGTTCCGCCGAGGTCGACCATGTCCACCTGGACGGCGCCCTGCCAGCGGTCGACGGCGGCGCGGCAGATGTCTTTGGCACGGTTGAACCATTGCTCGGCCGGGTCGTAGTCGAGCTGGATGTCGGCGATCTCCTGGACTGACTTCGGGATGAACCAGGTGGTTTCGGGAGTGTTGTGGATGTCGGCGCCGAGGAAGGCGGCGACGGCGCCGGCGCCGAAGTTGGGCCAGATGTTGGGGAAGGCGTCGCCGAGGAACTTCGTGCGGCTCAGGTCGTAGTCCCAGCGATCGATGATACGTTCGGCGGAGATTGAAAGATCGTAGTGGGTGGTGAAACGATTCTCGGGAATATCGGGCTCGGGGTGGCCGGGGTCGAGTCCGCGGAGCCGCACCTGCATCAGCGGACGGTCGAGTTCGCCAGACCACCAGTCGGCGGCGTCGGCGTGGATGGTGTCCCAGCGCTGCGGATCGAACTGGATGGGCATGGGTGGTGGCTCGCTTGGTTGTGGTTAGGAGTTGGCGGCCTGGTGGCGATCGAGGACCGCGCGCAGGGCCCCGACGTGCTCGGGAGTGCTGCCGCAGCAGGAGCCGATCAGCTGAATACCGGCGGCGAGCCAGGTCTCGGCGTGGGCGGCCATCTCGGCCGGGGTGCAGTCGTAGTGGACGTGTTCGCCGTCGATGCGGGGCATGCCGGCGTTTGACTGGCCAAGCACCGGGGTGTCGGGAGCGGCGGCGTGCATCTGCTCGAGGACCGGGGTCATCTCGTCGGGGCCCATGCCGCAGTTCGCGCCGACGGCGGCGACGCCCAGCCCAGCAAGCTGCACGGCGGCGTCGGCCGGGCTAACACCCATCATCGTGTGGCCCGCGGTATCAAAGCTCATGGTGGCGATGACCGGCAGGCCGGTGGTGAGGGCGGCTTCGATAGCGGCGCCGGTCTCGCCGATGTCGCTCATGGTCTCGATGAGGATCAGGTCGCAGCCGCCGGCGGCGAGGGCGGCGGCTTGCTCGGTGAAGGCGGCGACGAACTCGTCGCGGGAACGCTCGCCGAGCGGCTCCATGAACTCGCCGGTGGGGCCGATGTCGCCGGCGACCAGGATGTCGTCGCCGCCGCCCTCGTGGGCCAGGCGCGCGGCGGACTTGTTGAACTCTCCGACACGGTCGGCGAAGCCGGCGCGCTCGAGACGGATGCGGTTGCCGCCGAAGGTGTTGGTAGTAATGACATCGGCGCCAGCTTTCGCGTAGGCGCGATGGACGCCGCGGACGCGGTCGGGATCATCGAGGTTGAGTTCTTCGGGAACTTCCCAGGTCTTGTCGTCGGCCGCCCCGAGCATTGTGCCCATGGCCCCGTCAAAGAGGATGCCGTGCTGAAGTCGCTGAAGTATCTCGGCGGCAGTCACGCGCTCTCCCTCTCCGGGGTCGATGGTGACGGTATCTTAGCTGAAGGGGGGCGCCGGGAGAACGGATAGTCAGGGTCAGGGCCGACGACGCTCTCGCGCCATGCGTACACGGCAGCCTGGGTGCGGTCGGCGAGATGGAGCTTGCTGAGAATATTGCTGACGTGGCTCTTGACGGTCTGTTCTGTGATGATGAGTTGGGCGGCGCGTCGGGCTCACTGGAAGTCGGCCTTGAAGACCAGCGTCTGCTCCGGCGCGACCGGGTCATCGGTCACCAGCAGAACGTGGAACTCGTGGGGTCCGCCCCTGCCGCGGGTCATCTTGGAGCGCACGATGATAAAGGTCTCTTCGCCGGGAGCGATGATCGTGGAACCCACAACCGGGGAAGGGGGTCAACAGCCGGCGATTACCTTGACGCCGAGAGGTTCGACGACGTGGAGGTCGGCGTCACCGGTATTGCGGAGGGTGTAGCGGTGTTCGGTCCAGGTGTTGAGCCCGACGACGCCGAGATCGATCTCGGTCTCGCTGAACTCGGCGCGTGGCAAAGTGGCGGCCTCGGCGGGGGCGGAGGAAAGGATCTCCGGGTCGGGGGCCGGCCGGGACGCCGGGGCGGCGGGAGCGGCGGTCGTGCCGCAGGCCACGATGAAAAGCATGAGCGGCAGAAGCGCCGAAATGAGCGATAGCTTGCGCAATTGGCGTCCTTGCGGGCGGTGCGTCGAGATTAGCCTGCGAAGCGTAGTCTATCGGTGGCGGCGCGGGTAGCGATTCGGGTCGGTAGCCGGGATTGCCGGAATAACTGAGGTGTCGGTGGCGATTCGGATATCCTGCGGTCGATGAATAGTCGAAATACGCGGCTGCGAGTTGGCCGGCGCCGGTTGGTAACCGGGGGAATCGCGGGTCTGGTCGGGATGGGGCTGGCGGGGTGTGTGGGGGCGCGGGAAGCCCGGCTGGCGCCCGGCGGGCACCGGGTGGTGGTGGAGGGACTGCATCATCCGCGGGCGATCGCCTTTGCGCCGGATGGCACGCTTTTCCTGGGCGAGGCGGGGAGCGCGTTGCTGGACGGGCGGATCACCACGGTGGACCCGGCCGGCCGGCAGACGCCGGTGCACGAATACATGTCGCGCTATCCGTCGCCCTACGGCGACGCCGAGGACGTGGGGCTGGCCGGGATCGAGTTCCACGACGGCGCAATCTATGGCGTGATCGGGCAGGGCGAGTTTGAACTGGCTTCCTTCATGTTCCGGGTCGACGCCGACGGGACCTTAGTGCCGCTGGCGAACCTGAAACATTTCGCGGCCCTCGGCTTTCCGCCGCAGGCGCCGACCCCGGCGATCGATAACGAATCGGGGACGGTGATCTATGACCCGACCAATGTCTATGACCTGGCGTATAACCGCCAAGAGGACGCCTTCTACGTGGCCGATGCC
>CAZVZW010000019.1:5687-20766 GCA_964631365.1 uncultured Chloroflexota bacterium
GAAGGTGAGCCCGGACGGGCGCGATGTCGAGTACGTCGCGCAATACACCCGGGTGGGCGATCACACCGTGCCGACCGGGATTGTGGTGGGACCGGACGGGGCGATCTATCACGGCCTGCTGGCCGGCTACCCGTATTCGGTGGGCGCCGGAGTGGTCAGCCGAATCGGGCCAGACCGGGCGATCACGGACTTCATGATTGACATAACTATGCCGATTGATGTCGCCTGGGGACCGGATGGGGAGTTCTATGTGCTGGAGTTCGCCCAGGGCCTGGACGACGGCTTTCCGCCGCAGATGAAACCGCGCTCGGGTCGGGTGCTGCGCAAGGTCGGGGATGGAGCGGAGGTGGTGCTCGATGGCCTGAACTACCCCTACGCGATGGCGTTCGACCGGGAAGAGCACCTGTGGATCACAGTGAACAGCTCGTTTGAGGAGCCGGGGACCGGCGAGCTGCGGGAGTATCGGCTGCCCTAGAGCACCCCGTGACGGTATTGTCTTGAGTTGTGGGCCGAGTCTCCACCCGGCGGGGAGCTAGGTCTGGTCGGGCAGGTAGTCCCGGTAGAGCTCGGGGAGGGAATGGAGGAGCTCGTGGGCGAAGCGGAAGTTGCCCTCGGTGACGTGGCCGACGGAGACGCCCAGCGGGACGCCGAGGTCGTTGCCGTAGCAGTGGTCGAAGACCCGACGGAGCATGATCTCAATGGAGGCGATGGAGCGATTGCCGCGGCCGGTGAGGTCGCTGAAGATACCTTCGCGAACTTCGGTCTCAACCGGGCGGCCGAGCAGCGAGTCGACGACCCGCAGGGTAGATTTGCTAGCGATCGGGGCGACACTCAGGAAGACGCGGACTGGCGGGACGCCCTGGCGCGCGGACTCCGCGGCGTAGTCCTGCAGGAGCTTGATCATCAGGTCGGAGGTGTAAAAAAGCTGGGTGGTGAAGAACTGGGCGCCGGAGAGGACCTTCTGGACCATGCGCTGCGGCTCGTCGGCGATGCCGCTGGACGGATCCGAGCGGCGGGTGTCCATGGCGATGGCGCCGCGGGTGAGGGCGGGGCCGCCTTCCGAGAAGCGCCGGAGGCGCTCCAGCGCGGCGGTGGCGCTGAGTCCGTTGAGATTGGTGGCCTGGAGGGCGGGTCCGACGGCGACGATGTTGCGGATGCCGAGGTCGTGGATGGTCTCGCCGAGCCAGGTCTCGATCTCGTCCATCGGGGTGTAGGGGAAGGGGTGGGTGATGAGCATCTCGGTTTCGGGATGCAGGTTGGAGTCGCGGGCGACGATGGTGGCGTAGCGGCGGGCTTCGACCCGGCCGGGGCGGCTTATGAAGATACCGCCGGTGCTTTCGTCGACGATCTGCGGGATGTAGATGGCGTCCAGGTCGCTGCCGAAACCGGAAAGCGATCGGGCCAGGCCGGCGGCGCTGCGGGCCAGAGCTTCGTGGCCGTCGTCGGTTTCGGGGGGGATGAATTCGAAGACGGAGACCCGGCGTTTGGGGTCGGCGACTTTTTCACCAAACGGGAGTGTCATCGGGTTCGCAGGCGCGGGACAAGACTCAAGGAATTACTACCTGTTTCTGGGGGTGGGGGCGGCCGGAAGGCCGGTTGCGGATGGCCACCATCGACGAAGGTAGCGCATGCGGGCGTTGCGGCCAAGCGCTGGTGCGGGCGGGAGAGGGTACGATCGCTGGTGCACGGTCGGCGGCCAGGCGGTAAGAGGAGAAGCTGCGGATGCGTCCTCAGAAGGCGCGCGGATCGGACCATGACCGGGCAAAACGTTTGCGGTCGGCTTCGAGATCGCCGCTGAGGCGGCTGATCTGGCCGAAGCCGGTAACCCCGAACTTGCGGCCGTCGCGGTCCGAGACGGTGTGGGCGTCGAACCAATCCTCCAGCAGGCCGCGCATCGAGGTCATGCGGCCGGCGTAGTCCGGATCGGTGGCCAGGTCGGTGCGCTCGTCGGGGTCGTTGACCATGTCGAAGAGCTGATTGGGGCCGACGTCGTAACGATGGATGTACTTCCAGCGCGGGGTGCGGATCATGCGGGTGCCGCCGAATTCGTCGAAGACAACGACGCGATCGCGTGACTCCTCGGCGTCGCCGCGCAGCGTCGCCCTGAAGCTGCGGCCGGGCAGTTTGACGCCGGCGGGCAGCGGCAGCCCGGCGTGATCCATCAGCGTGGGCATGACGTCGTAGCTAGAGTAGAGGCCTTCGAAGACGCGGCCGGACTCGACCGTGCCGGGCTGGTTGAAGATTCCGGGGACCTTGACCGAGTTCTCGTACATGTTGAAGGGGAAGGTGCCATTGCCTTTGCCCCACACGCCGTGGTGGCCGAAGTTGAAGCCGTTGTCGCTGACGAAGACGATGAACGTGTCCTCGCGGATCTTGAGTTCGTCTAGGTGGGCGACGATGCGGCCGACGCAGGCGAACATGGCGGTGACGGCGGCGAAATAGCCCTGCAGCATCTGCTTGCCGCCCTTAAATTCGGTCGGCGAGCCGGTCATCCAGGGATGGGGCTCTTCCTGCGGGCAGGACTTGAACGGGCAGTCGGCGTAGGAGTTGACGATGTCCTGCGGATGGCCATACCAGGGGCTGTGTGGGGCGGTGTAGTGGACACTGGCGTAGAACGGGTCGCCCTCAGCGGCGCGGGCGCTGATCCAGTCGATGGCATCGTCGGTGATAACGTCGGAGACGTAGCCGGTGGTCTCCTCGCGGACGCCGTTGCGGATGAACGGGGCGTCGTTGTAATCGCCCCCGCCGTAGAGACGGAAGAAGTGATAGTCGAAGCCGTGGTCGGCGAGTTCCCGCTCGCCCAGGTGCCACTTGCCGAACAGTCCGCAGCTCCAGCCGTTGGCGGCCAGGGCGTCGGCGTAGGTTACCTGGCCGTCCAGGAAGCTGCCGGCCATGTCGCCGGCCGGGTCGCGGCGAATCCAATCGTGGACGCCGTGCTGGGAGTTGATCTTGCCGGTCAGATATGTGGCGCGGCTGGCGGAGCAAACTGGGGTGGAGGTGTAGAAATTCTGGATGCGCGCGCCGCCGTCGGCGAGTGCGTCGATGTGGGGCGTGTGGATTTCCGGGTTGCCGTAACAGCCGACGCCCCAGACCGCCTGGTCGTCGGTGAGGATGAAGACGATGTTGGGTTTGCCGTCGGGCATGGCCGCCTCGCTGGATCGGTCTGCACGGATGACTCGGTCTGGGCGTGGCAATTATAGGCGTTGGCATTCGAGTTGGAGGGCCGGCGGCGCGCGTCAATGAACATCATCGAAGTGGGCACCAGCCACGAACCTGCCGGGGGCGCTATGACGGACGCAGACGGGCGATACCGCTGTTTCGGGTCGGACGACGACCCGGCGCGATTACCACGATCTCGAATGGGGCGTGCCGATTCATGATGACCGGCATCTCTTTGAGTTGCTGTGCCTAGAAGACGCCCAGGCTGGGGAGGCGAAGTTCGTTTGCATGGATGGGCCCGAGTTTGACGGCCACAAGGTGGATTTCGACGGGATGCTGGCTCGGATGCGGGTATACCGGGAACAGGAGCACCAGGCGCTGGCCGACTACCAGACCACCGCTGCCGGATCGGACTGGATAAGCAGGATTCCTGGTCGGCGGTGACATAGTCACCTTCCTCTGTATGGGCTGGTGCGAATATGGGCGGTCGCTATCCAGAACTCAGGCGAAAGTCCGAAAGAATCAGCCCCAGTCGAAAATGATGCCGAGCCAGTCGCCGGGGCCCTGCTGGATGGCCCGGTAGACGGCGGTGGCTTCGCGGTAGGTGGGGGTTCTGGAGATGAGATGGGCGATCGGGAGATCGCCGGCGGCCAGCATCTGCAGGAAGGTGGCGCGGTTGCGGGATTGGGTCCAGGGGTTATACGGATGGGCGACGATCGGCGCGGCCGGCTGGAAGACACCGATGATGCTGATTTCGCGGACCTGGAGTTCGTGGCAGAGGTCAATTTCGACTTTTCCGGGCAAGCTGCCGGTAACCAGGATGCGGGCGGAATGGGCGGCGGCCTTGAGCATGGTTGGCAGGGTGGCCGGGGTGCGGGTGGCGTCGCAGAGCAGGTCGACGCCGCGGCCGTCGGTGAGTTCGAGCAGGCGCTCGACCGGGTCTTCGCTGTCGGGATTGACCGTGGCGGTGGCGCCGCTTTCGCAGGCCAGCGCGAGGCGGGCGTCGTCGAGATCGAGGGCGATGACCGGACGGCAACCGGCGGCGCGGGCGAGCTGGACGATTAGCTGGCCGACGACGCCCTGGCCGAAGACGGCGGCTGATTGACTGAGTTCGGGTCGGGCTATGCGGACGGCGTGCATGGCGACGGAGCCTAGGATGGCGAACGTGGCCTCGGCCAGATCGATGCCCGGCGGGATCGGCAGCGCGAACTGATTGCCGGCGATATGCTCGCCGGCCGCCGCGCCGGCGGCCGGTTCGAGAATGATGTGCGAGCTGTGGGGCCCCATGGAGAGGACTGCGGTTCCGACGGGGAAGTCCTCCGGTGCGCCGTCGCCCCGGGCGATGACCGCGCCGACGTGGGAGTAGCCGGGCTGGAGCGGGTATTCGGCGATGCCGAGGGCGTCGGTGAGATTGGTCAGCTCGGTGCCGGCGCTGATCAGTGAATGGTGGGCCTGTACGAGGATCTGGCCCGGGCCGGGTTCGGGAATCACGAATTCCTCGATGACGACTTCACCGGGACCGGGGAAGACGATGCAGTGGCCGATTCCTGCGGACATGATCGCTAGTACTTCCAGCGTCCGGAGGGGAGCATCTCGCCCCACTCCTGGGCGAAGGCCGGGCTGCCGTCCTCCCACTCGCCGCCGAGCGGCCGGAGCTGGCCGGGGCCGCCGACGCCACGGTCGACGCCGTCTTTCTCCGGGTTGACATAACGCAAGAACCAACCCTCCAGGCGACCACGCAGGTCGGCGATGCGATCGGCCTGGTTGGGATCATCGATGCGGTTATTGCGTTCGTCGGGGTCGGTGACGAGATCGAATAGCTGGTGCGGGCCGTCAGGGTAGCGGTGGATGTACTTCCACTCCCGGGTACGGATCATGCGGGTGGGGCCGTATTCGTCGTAGATGATGACCGCGTCGTTGCCCGGGTCGGTTTCGCCCATGAGCGCCGCGACGAAGCTGCGGCCGGGGAGTTGCTCGTCATCGGACATATCGAACCCGAGGTATTCGAGCAGGGTCGGCATGAAATCGTAGGCGCTGGCCAGGGCGTCGGTGACGTGGCCGGCCGGGAGGCGGTCCGGATGGCTGACGATAAACGGGACCTTGACCGAGTTCTCGTACATGTTCAGCGGGCTGGTGCCGTTGCCCTTGCCCCAGAAACCGTGATGGCCGCAGCTGAAGCCGTTGTCGCTGACGAAGACGACCAGGGTGTTGTCGCGGATGTCGAGCGCTTCGAGGCGATCGAGCAGGCGGCCCACATCGGCGTCCATTGCGGTGACGGCGGCGAAGTAGCCCTGCAGCATCTCGCGGCGGCCGTGCATCTGGTGGGTAAGGGGGCCGGCGTCGGGATGGATCGGTTCCTGGGGACAGGACAGGAAGGGGCAGTCGGCGTAGGAATCGACGATCTCCTGCGGGTGGCCGATCCAGGGGCTGTGAGGGGCGGTGTAGTGGACGCTGAGGTAGAAGGGACCGGCGGCGTTGGCGTCGATGAACTCGAGCGCGTCGTCGGTCATGGCGGTGGTGACGTAGCCGGGGATCACCCGCATTTGTCCGTCGCGGACCATGAGTGCGTCGTTGTAGTCGCCGCCGCCCTTTTCGTGGGCGAACCAGTGCGAGAAGCCGTGCTGGGGGGTCTCGCTGGCGCCCAGGTGCCACTTACCGGACAGGCCGCAGGTGTAGCCGTTGGCGGCCAGGATGTCGGTGTAGGCGACCTGGCCCTCGAGATAGGCGGCGGCGTCCGGCCCGGTGTTGAGTCCGCGAATCCAATCATGGATGCCGTGGGCGGAGGCGGTTTTACCGGTCAGAAAGGAAGCCCGGCTGGCGGAGCAGACCGGGGTCGAGCAGAAGAAGTTCTCGAAACGGACACCGGACGCGGCCAGGCGATCCAGGTTGGGAGTGCGGATCTCGTCGTTGCCGTAGCAGCCGGCGGCCCAGGGACCCTGGTCGTCGGTGAGGATGAAAATTACGTTGGATCGGTCGTCGGGCATGGCGGGTCTCGCGGGATTGGGGTTGGGTCGTTAGAAGTTGTCGTGGCGGCCGGATGGAGCCACGTCGCCGGGGGTGCGCTGAAAGGCCGGGGTGGGGCGGTCGGGACGCACGGGGCGGAACTGGCCCATGCCTTTGATATCGAGGAAGCGGCCGTCGAGTTCGGGATTGGCGTAGCGCTCGAACCAGGTTTCGAGTCGGGCGCGCAGGCTGGCGATGCGGTCGGCCTGGTCAGGATCTGCGGCGCGGTTGTGGCGCTCGTCGGGATCGTTGACCAGGTCGTAGAGTTCGTCGGGGCCTTCGGGATGGCGGTGGATGTATTTCCACTCGCGGTCGCGGATCATGCGGGTGGCGCCGTACTCGTCGTAGATGACGACGTGCTCGCAGCCGGCGTCCGGTTCTCCGCGCAGGGCGGGTAGAAAGCTGCGCCCGGGCAGGTCGGTGGCGTTGGGGGTTTCGAGTCCCAGGTAATCCAGCAGGGTAGGCATGAAGTCGTAGTTGCTAAAGAGGCCCTCGGCGACCACGCCGGCGGGGATCACCCCGGGGTGGTTGGCGATGAAGGGCACGCGGACGGATGTCTCGTACATGTTCGGTGGGTAGGTGCCGTTGCCCTTACCCCAGATGCCGTGGTGGCCCAGGTTGAATCCGTTGTCGCTGGTGAAGATCACCAGGGTGTCGTCGCGGATGCCCAGTTGGTCGATTCGGTCAAGCAGGCGGCCGAGGTCGGTGTCCATTGCGGTGGTGGCGGCGAAATAGCCTTGCATGAGTTCGCGGTCGCCCAGGCAGGCGTCGGTGAGTCCGCTGGCCCAGGGGTGCTTCTCCTCCTGCGGGCAGGATTCAAACGGGCAGTCGTCGTAGGCGGCGACGATGTCGGCCGGATGATCGAGCCAAGGTTTGTGGGGGGCGGTGTAGTGGACGGCAGAGTAGAACGACTGTTCGGATTCAACGCAGGATTCGATGAACGCGATGGCGTCGTCGGTGATGGCGGTGGTGATGTAGCCGGGGATGTGGATGAGTTCGCTGTCGCGGATCATGGGCGCGTCCAGGTAGGGGCCGCCGCCGCGCTTGTGGACGAACCAGTGGGAGAAGCCGTGCTGGGGCAGCTGGCTGTTGCCCAGGTGCCACTTGCCGCTGATGCCGCAGGTGTAGCCGTTGGCGGCCAGGACATCGGTATAGGCGGTTTGGCCTTCCAGGTAGGTCGCGCCGTCGTTGCCGAAATTACCTTCGCGAATCCAGTCGTGGACGCCGTGGGCGGAGGCGATCTTACCGGTGAGGAAGTTGGCACGGCTGGGGGAGCAGACCGGGGTGGAGCAGAAGAAGTTCTCGAAGCGCACGCCGCCGGCGGCGAGTCGATCGGTGGTGGGGGTGCGTATCTCGGGATTGCCGTAGCAACCGTTGGCCCAGACGCCCTGGTCGTCGGTGAGGATGAAGATGACGTTGGGTCGGGTGGGCATGAGCTCTCCGAGGCTGAGATAGGCCGGTAGATCGTAAGCGATCGGGCGAAGCAGCGCTCGCCGGGCCGGTTGGCGGGACGGGTGGGCGGTCGCCTATGCTCTCGTTTACCCCAGAGATTCGGGGTCGCAGACGGTGGGGCGCCCGCCGGGAGGTTACGAATGTCCTGGACGCAAGTTTCCGAGCACCTGCACCACTGGACCGACACCTGTAACGTGTACTGCATCACCGCCGGCGGTCGGGGCATCCTGATCGACACCGGGTCGGGGGATGTGGTGGAGCATCTGGACGAAATCGGGGTGGAGGGGGTCGACTGGGTCCTGCACACCCACCATCACCGCGACCAGGCCTGGGGGACGAACCGGCTCCGCAAGGCTGGGGCGAAGGTGGCCGTGCCGGAGTACGAGCGGCATCTTTTCGAAGAGGCCGAACTGCTGTGGCAACACAAGCGGGTGTATGACAACTACAACGACCGCAGCACCTTCTTCACCGTCGCCGAAGACATCGCGGTGGACGCCGAGTTGCTGGACTACGAGACCTTCGAATGGCAGGGAATCACCCTCGAAATCTTGCCGGCCAAGGGGCACACCCACGGCAGCAGCGCGCTGATCGGCGAAATCGATGGCTGCACGGTGGCGTTCACCGGCGACCTGATGCAGGCCGGCGGGCGGCTCTATCAGTACCACGGGATGGAATACGGCTACGGCGACCGGGTAGGGGCGCTGTTCACCTGGCAGTCGGCGCGGGCACTGCGCAAACGGACGCCGGACCTGGGATTGCCGTCGCACGGCGAGGCGATCGAGGATGTGGCCGGGGACTGCGTGAAACTGGAGGATGGCCTGCGGGCGATGGCGCGACTGGGCGGGGGGACGCGGATGTTCGGGGCGACGGAACTGCCGCACCTGGACCTGCTGCCAGAGCCGCGCTACATCCAGCTTTCACGGCACCTGCTGTGGAGCGGACCGCACACGGTTTCGAATTTCTACGTGATCCTGTCGGACTCGGGCAAGGCCTGCTTCATCGACTACGGCAACTCATATTCGGCCTATATGGGGGTGGCGCAGGAGCGCGAGGACGGCGACACGATGCGCTTTGTGGCCCATCACCTGGACGAGTTGCGCGAGACCTACGGGGTGACGGAGATCGACGTGGTGCTGATCACCCACATCCACGACGACCACACCGTGGGGGTGCCGTACCTGCAGCGCCACGAGGGCACGCAGGCGTGGGCGCTGGACGAGGTGGCCAAGGTGCTAGCGGACCCGGCTGGGTGGTCGAGTACACCCTGCACGCTGAAGACGCCGATTGAGTTCGCGCAGGTCCTGACCGACGGCGAGCGGATCGGCTGGGAAGAGTATGAATTCGAATTGCACCACGCGCCGGGACAGACGGAATTTCACTCGGTGATCGCGGCGGAGGTCGATGGGCAGAAGGTGGCCTTTACCGGCGACACCGTGTTTCCCGACCTGGCGCCGGGACGCGACGGGGGACTGACCGAGCAGCTCTACCAGACGACCGTGCTGCGCAACAGCTACCAGCTGTGGATGCACCACAAGTGCGCGGACGTGATGGACGCGGTGGCGGCCGACCTGATCTGCCCGGGTCACCGGCAGGTGTTTGCCTGGAACGCGGCGAAGGGACTGGAATACCGCGATTTCATCGAGCGCAACGAGCAGGCGGTGCGCCGGCTGACCGGCGAGCTGGCCGATGTGTCGGTGGACGTTTTCTGGGCGCGGCTACGGCCGTATCTGAGCCAGGTGGCGGCGGGGAGCCAGGCAACCTACACCCTGATGCTGCGGAACAACTACGCCGAGGAGCGGCGCTTCGCGGCGCGGCTGCTGGCGCCGGCCGGCTGGGCGACCGACGGGGAGTTCGCTGAGTTAACGCTGGGCGCCGGCGAGAAGGGTGAGTTGCATCTGACCGCGACGGCGCCGGCGTCGGCCGACATCCGCCGGATCGTGACCGCGGAGATCCGCATCGACGGAGTCACCCATGGCCCGATCGCCGAGGCGGTGGTGACGGTGACGGAGGGCGGATAGGAGTGGCGGCGCCCCCCCGAGAGTGCGAGGATTGAATCAACGGAGCCTACCGGTGCCGGTATGGGTAGGCGAGATAGTTGGTTAACCGGAACCGAACGACAGCGAAGGAGATAGCGGGATGCTGAGCGAGCAACTGCAGGCGGCGTTGAACGCGCAGGTGACGGCGGAGTTGCACGCTTCGCACCTGTACCTGTCGATGGCGGCGCATTTTTCGAACGCCGACCTGCCGGGATTCGAGGCGTGGATGCGGGCGCAGGCTGATGAGGAACGCGGGCACGCCTTTCGGCTGTTCGACTTCGTACTGGACCGCGACGGCCAGGTTACGTTGGGTGCGATCGACGCGCCGGCGACTGACTTTGGCTCGGCGCTGGCCACCATGGAGGCCGCGCTGGCTCACGAAAAGAAAGTGTCAGCCCAGATCAACGCTCTCTACAAGCTATCCGGGGATGAGAACGACTATCCCGCGCAGGTGATGTTGCAGTGGTTCGTGACTGAGCAGGTGGAAGAAGAGAAGACCGCGATGGACATAATCGCCCGGCTCAAGCTGGCCGGCGACGACGGTGCGGCGCTGCTGCTGATGGACCAGGAGATGGGCTCGCGCCCGGCCGGCGGCGAATAACCCACTGGACGGAAGCCCGAACGGCCTAGCGGCGCGGGTACAACTCGAGGAGACGGATGCGCGGTCCGTCCATGGCGGCGACGCGCAGCGACCAGCCCTGGTAACTGACGAAGCCAGCGACGGTTTCGTAGTCGCCTTCAGGTAAATGACAACCGGTGATTTCGGTGATTTCGTCGAGGTGAGCGGTGCCGTCAACGCGGTAGCGATTGTGTCCGGTGGGGCGGACGGCGGCGGCGGTGGGGTCGGATTCGTCGGTGATGTTGCCGACCAACTCCTCGGCCAGGTCTTCCATCGTGACAATGCCGGCCGGGGAACCGTGCTCGTCGACGACCAGGGCGATCGGGCTGCGAGTGCGGCGCAGTTCCGCCGGTAGGTCGGCGATGCCGGCCGATTCGGGGATGGCCATCAGCGGGCGGATGACGCGCCGCGGGAGGCGCCGGTCCCACTCGTTGGCCTCGAGGCCGAGCAGGTCCTTTGCGTGGACGAAGCCGCGAATGTTGGAAGGGTTGCCGTCGTATAGCGGGTAGCGCGAGTGGCCGGTTTCGATGATGAGGCGCTCAATTTCCCGGGGGGTGCTGTCGGTGCTGGCCAGGACGACCTGGACGCGCGGGACCATGACTTCGCGGACGCGCTGGTTGCCGAAGGCAAAGGCGCGGCTGACTAGGTCGTGGCCGGCCGCGCCGAGCGTGCCTTCTTCATGGAGGTCCTCAAGAATGAGCGCGATCTCGACGGCCGAGTAGGAGGTCATCAATTCCAGGCGCGGCTCGACCCCGAAGAGGCGTAGCCCGCGGCGGCCGGCCAGGTTGAGCACCCAGAGCAAGATCCAGCAGACATAGGTGAAGGCGCGGAAGGGGATGGCGACGTGCAGGAGGACGCGCTCGGGAGTGGCGATGGCGGCGTTCTTGGGGGCCATCTCGCCGACGATCATGTGGCCGAGGGCGACGATCAGCAGCGCGATCGGGACCGCGATGGCGTGGGCCAGCGCCTCGGGCGGGTCGCCGAAGATGGTGATGAAGTCCTGGATGACACTGGCCAGCGCCGACTCGGTGATAAAGCCCAGTCCCAGCGAAGCGATGGTGATGCCGAGCTGGGCACTGGCGAACATCAGCGGCAGGTCGCGCATGGACTGGAGCGCCGCCCGGGCGCGCAGCCCGCCGTCGGCGGCCAGTTCTTCGATACGACTGCGGCGGGCTGCGGTGAGCGCGATCTCGGAGGCGACGAAGAAGCCGTTGGCCAGCAGCAGGATAACCGTGACGAGCAGGTACCAGACGTTCATGCGGCCGGTCCGGAGTAGGGCCCGGCGATCCGGACGCGGGCAATGCGCCGGCCGTCCATGGCCAGGACCTGGAAGCGGCGGCCGCCGATGGCGGCCGCGTCACCGATGCCGGGGATGCGCTGAAAGCGCAGCAGCAGGTAGCCGGCCAGGGTTTCGTAGGGACCGGGCGGGAAGGCGAAGCCGCAGGCGCGCTCGAGTTCGGGGGCGGTGATGAGCCCTGAAACCAGAATTGAGCCGTCGGCCGCCGCCTGGTAGGGGCGACCGGATTCGGGAGAGTCGTATTCGTCTTCGATGCTGCCGAGGATCTCCTCAAGGATGTCTTCGATGGTGAGGATGCCGGCCATCATGCCGTGCTCGTCGGCGACGATCGCCAGCGGGGTGTGGCGCAGGCGCATGTCCAGCAGGATGGCCGGCAGCCGGCCGGTGGGAGCGACCACCAGCGGCGGCTGCCGGCGATCGGCCACCGGGATCGATTCCCACGCTTCGGGTGGCTCGCGGAGACACTCCTGGACGTGGATCACGCCGGCGATTTCGTCGCCGTCGGCCTGGTAGACCGGAAAGCGCGAGAAGCCCGACTCCTGGGCCAGCGCCGCCAGGTCGGCCAGGGTGGCGTCTTCGCGGATGTCGAGGACGTTGCCGCGCGGCACCAGGATGTCCAGCGCGGTGAGCTGGCCGAAGCGTAGCGAGCGCTCGATGAGATCGAGCCGGATGTCGGGCAGCAGCCCGGAACGGGCCGAGCGGCGGATCACCTGGCGCAGGTCGGCGAGGCCGGCGACTTCTCCGTGCTCCTGGTGGGACTGCATGCCGGCCAGCCGCAGCACCTGGTCGGCGACGGTATTGAGAAACCAAACGAGCGGCTTGATTACGCGGTTGAGGAAGTAGCCGATCGGCGCCAGGGCCAGCGCGGTGGGGACCGGGCGGGCGATTGCCAGGTTCTTGGGGATCAGCTCGCCGACGACCATCTGTACAGCGGTCAGGAGTCCCAGGGCGAGCCCGGTGGCGAAGGCAAAGCTGGAGCCGGCCGGCAGGAAGCTGACCTGCTCAAGTAGCGGCTCGAGGATCGGCGCCAGGACCGGCTCGATGACGAATCCGAGCAGGAGCGAACTGACGGTGATACCGAGCTGCGCGCCGGACAGTTCGAAGGTGAGGTTGCGGAGCGCGCGGAAGGTGATGCGGGCGCGCCAGGAACCGCCGGCGGCAAGGGCCTCGACCTGGTAGCGGCTGGCGGCTACGAGCGCGAACTCGACTCCGACGAAAAAGGCGTTGGCGAGCAGCAGGAGACCGACCGCGAGCAATCCCAGGATGCCGTCGATGTTGGGTCCAACCCCTCGGTGATACGTGTTGCGCGGACCGCGGGTGAGCGTGCGGCGCGAACTATGGCCGGCTCCAGATTAGCGCGCCAGGGCAAATGGGCGGGGTGGGGTGGGGTCAGGTGGTGGGGAGCGGGCGGGCGGCCAGCTCGCGCAGGACGGCGATGCGGTCGTCGAGCGGCGGGTGGGTATTGAAGAGATTGTTGAGCCACGCGCGGGGTTTCTGGCGGCGTTTGGTGGCCTGGCCGTCGATCGGGGATTCGATCCAGAGATGGGCGGTGGCGCGGCTGGCACTATGGACCACCGTGCGGTCGGACCTGAGCTTTTCGAGCGCGCCGATGAGGCCGTCGGGATTGCGGGTCAGCAGCAGCGCGTCGGCGTCGGCCAGGTATTCGCGGCGGCGCGAGATGGCGAAGTGCAGGATGCGGGCGAATATTGGGGAGACGATGAGCAGCACCAGGGCGAGGAGGGCGAGGACGGCGCCCACCGCGCCGGCGCCGGAGCCGCCGCCGCGACGGCGGCCGAGCCCGCCCCAGAGGAAGGCGCGGAACATGATGTCGGAGATGAGCAAAACGGTGCCGATGAGCGTGACCGAGATGGTCATTACCAGGATGTCGCGGTTCTTGACGTGGGCCAATTCGTGGGCGACTACACCCTCGATCTGATCGCGAGTCAGCTTGTCCATCAGCCCGGTGGTGACGGCAACGGCGGCGTGCTCGGGGTCGCGGCCGGTGGCGAAGGCGTTCGGGGCGTCGTCGTCGATGCGGTAGACGCGCGGTGCGGGGATGCCGGCGGCCAGCGAAAGGCCTTCGACGATGTTGATCAGCTGAGCGTCGCGTGCCGGGTCGGCGGGCTGCGCCTGGCTGATGCTGAGGGCGACGCGGTCGGAGTTGTAGTAGGAACCCCAACTCATGGCCAGGGCGATCAGCAGCGCGATGACCAGCCCCCAGTATTCGATCCCGATCAGGTAGCCGACGGTCAGCCCGAGGGCGGAGACCAGCAATATGAACGCGGCGATCAGGAAGCAGGTGCGGCGGACGTTGGCGGCGATGCGGTCGTAAAGCACGGGGCTAGTAGCCGGTCGGTATCAGAAGAAAGCTGACGGAGTCAGCCCGTTAGTCGGCGTCGTCAGCGCCGGCGGAGGATCCGAAATCCACCCGGACCGGCTGGCGGGCGATCTCTTCCATCTCGAAGTAGGGCTTCGGCTCGAAATTGAACATGCCGGCGATGATGTTGGTCGGGAAGACCTCGATGGCGTTGGAATAGGACAGGACCTGCTCGTTGTAGAACTGGCGCGAGTAGGCGATGCGCCCTTCGGTGCCGGTGAGTTCTTCCTGCAGCGACCGGAAGCTCTTGTCGGCCTTGAGGTTGGGATAGGCCTCCTGGAGGGCGAAGAGCCGTCCGAGCGTGCCGGTGATCATGTTCTCGGCCAGGCCCTGGTCTTCGATGCTGCGCGCGTCGATGCCCTGCTGGCGGGCGGCGACGACGGCTTCGAGAGTCTCGCGTTCGTGCCCGGCGTAGCCTTTGACGGTTTCGACCAGGTTGGGGATCAGGTCGTAACGGCGGCGCAACTGGACGTCGATCTGCGACCAGGCGGCGGCGATGCGGTTGCGCAGGCGGACCAACCGGTTGTAGTTGAGGATCAGCCAGCCAAGGACGATGACGACAACGGCGATGATTACGAGTGTGGTGATGTCCAAGAAGGCCCTCCCGAATTACGGCGGTGGTGGATTCAATCTAGCATCCTGCCCCGGGCGGGCAGAAAGACGAGACCGGGCTGGGCTACCCTGTGGGTCCGAAAAGCAACCGGCGCGGGCCGGGACCGAACCGTGAAAAGCCCGATGTCAGGAGAGGCAATGGCCGAGCGTCCGAACATCCTGTGGTACTGCAGCGATCAGCAGCGATTCGACACCATCGGCGGGCTGAACAACCTGCTGGTCAACACGCCGCGGCTGGATGCCTTTATGAAAGAGGCGGTGACCTTTACCCACGCCCACTGCCAGACGCAGATCTGCACGCCCAGCCGGGCGAGCTTTTTGACCGGGCAGTACCCGAGCGCGGTGGGGCTGATGGGGAACGGTAACGACTACTTTCCGCCGGACCAGGCGGAACGGCTGATTACGCGGGTGCTGGCGGATTCCGGCTATGACGCGGCCAACATCGGCAAGCTGCACCTGTCCGGCGGCGCGCGCGGCCAGGAAACCCGGGTGAACGACGGCTACAAGCACTTCTACTACAGCCA
>CAZVZW010000020.1:0-20589 GCA_964631365.1 uncultured Chloroflexota bacterium
CCCCGGTAGGCCCGGAGGGAGCGGGTTCTCTTGCTGTTTCAGGGACAATCAAACTGGGCGTTCCCGGCCATAGCGGCCGGTGCGCGGCAGCACGACGCCGGGCAGAGCCTGGTCGAATAGCGGTCGCCGCCGGTCCGGTTCTCCCCCCGGGCCAGCGGCCATCGCGATCCACCCCGGCAACACGCCCGCGCCGGCCCCGATCATCTTTGCCCACCGCCCCCCCGCCCATTAGTCTTTAATCGCCGGCCCCCGCAGCAGTCGGCCAAAGGGGGCTCCAGTAATCCCAAACGTTCAGAACGGCCCCGGCCCGCGCTACAAGTGGACCGTGGTGCTTGTCGTCGGCGCCGGCGTCTTCGTCGCCACCCTCGACGCCAGCAGCGTCAACATCTCCCTCCCGCGCATCGCCAGGAGCCTCGACGCCGACCTGCTGGCCGTCCAATGGATCGCACTCGCCTACCTCATCGGCATGAACGGTCTCATGCTGCCCTTCGGCCGCCTCTCCGATCTCGTCGGCCGCAAGCGCATCTCGCTCACCGGCTTCGCTTTTTTTGGCATCGGCGGGCTCGTCAGCTTCCTCAGCCCCGGGCTCGGCTACCTCATCGCCGCCCGCATCTTCCAGAGCATCGGCGCCGCCATGCTGCAGTCCACCGGCGCCGGCCTCATCGTCGGCGCATTTCCGGCCAGTGAGCGCGGCCGGGCCATGGGACTCAACGGCAGCATCGTCTCCGTCGGCCTGCTCGTCGGCCCCGTCGTCGGCGGCCTCGTTACCGACACCCTCGGCTGGCGCTACATCTTCATCCTCCCGGTCCCGATCTCCGTCCTCGCCCTCATCGCCGGTTCCTTCCTCCTCCGCGAAACCGGCCGCATCCGCAACGAGCGCTTCGACGCCCTCGGCGCCATCCTCGTAATGCTCTGGATCGCTCCCCTCGTCTACCTCCTCAACCAGGGCAAGAACCAGGGCTGGGGCTCCCCGCTGATCCTGTCGCTCACCGGCGTCGTCATCGCCGCCTTCGTCGCCTTCATCTACTCCCAGGTCCGCGTCCGCCACCCGATCGTCAGCCTGGCCATCTTCCGCATTCGGCTCTTCAGCCTGTCCGTCCTCATCGCCATCCTGACCTTCATCGCCCTCGCCGGCAGCATCCTCCTCACCCCCTTCCTACTGCAGAACCTGCTCGGTCTCACCGTCGCCGAATCCGGCTTCATGATGTCCCTGATTCCCGTCGGCAGCGTCTCTCTGGCCATGGTCGGCGGCGCCCTCGCCGACCGCTACGGCCCCCGCATCCCCGCCACCATCGGCCTGCTCATGATGGCCACCGCCATGGCCAGCTTCGCCTTCATCGAACCCGACACACCCATCACAACCATCATTCCCCGGCTGCTGCTGCTCGGCTTCGGCCAGGGCCTCTTCATGTCCCCCAACTCCAGCTCCATCATGGGCTCCCTGCCGCGCAGCAAGCTCGGCCTCGCCGGCGGCTTCCTCGCCTGGTCGCGCACCTTCGCCTTCGCCTCCGGCCAGGCAATCTGGGGTGCCGTCTTCGCCACCGTCGTTCTATTCGCCGCCGGCGCCGGAACCGTTCTCAACGCCCCCCCCGCCGCCCTGCAATCCGGCTTCGCCGCCGGCTACTACGGCTGCGCCGGCGCGCTGCTGGTCGCCGCCGTCCTGGCCAGCGCCCGCGGCCGCGTCACCGCTCCGGTCGAGGCCGATCCCATCACGCTCCGCGAAGACGACTACATCCTTGGCTGGCCCGCCCGCTCCAACCCGCCGCCCGGGAGCTAGCGCTCCGCGATCGGCACATACTCCACGCCGTGCTCGCCGACATAGTTCAGCCGCGGCCGGATCAACTTCGCGATGTTGTACTGTTCCAAGATGTGGGCCGCCCAGCCCGACATCCGGCTCATCCCGAAGATCGGCGTAAACAGGTCGATCGGAATGCCCAGGTCCCAGTACACCGATGCCGAGTAGAAATCGACATTCGCGTTCAGGCCCTTCTCCCGCATCAGCACCTCTTCCATAATCACCGAAATGTCATAGAAATTGGTGTTCCCACTCTCTATCCCCAGCTTCTCCGACATCACCTTCAGGAAGGCCGCCCGCGGATCGGTCGTCTTGTACACCGCGTGCCCGAATCCAAAGATCAGCTCGTGGCGTTCCAGCTTCTCCATCACGTAGGCCTCGGCCGCCTCCGGTTTGGCAATCTCCTTAAGCATGTGGATCGCCGCCATGTTCGCCCCGCCGTGCAGCGGGCCCTTCAGCGCGCCCAGCGCCCCGGCCATCGACGAATACATATCCGACGCCGTCGCCGCGATCACCCGCGCCGCAAACGTCGAAGCATTCAGTTCGTGCTCCGCGTGCAGCACCAGACCAACGTCCAGCGACCTCGCCGCCGTTTCGGACGGCGCCTCCCCGTTTAGCATCCGCAGGAAGTCCGCCGCGATGCTCAGACTCTTGTCCGGCACCACCGGATCATTCCCCTGCGAAATCCGGTACAGCCCGGCGATCACCGTCGGCGACTTCGCCTGGATCCGCGTCGCCTTCCGCTTACTCGCCTCTACCGAATTGTCATCGCCGTCCGGGTCGAACGCCGACAGCGCCGACACCGCCGTCCGCAGCGTCTCCATCGGCACCGCGCCCGTCGGCAACGATCGGCCCAGGTCCCAGATCGCCGAAGGCACGTCGCGGTTTTCCTTCAGCTTGGCGTCCAGCGCCGCCAGTTCCGATTCCGACGGCAGGCGGCCATTCCACAGCAGGAACACCACCTCTTCAAATGTCGAGTGTTCGGCCAGGGCCTGGATCGGGTAGCCGAAATATTCAAGGATCCCTTCCTCTCCATCGATGAAGCAGATCGTCGAATCCGCAACCGTCGCATCGCGCAGTCCTCCTGATCGCCCTGCCATAGCCTCTCCTCCTAATGTGCATAATTGGCCGGACGGCGGATACTCGCCTGCCGGCCCTTTCCTGGAACTCTTCTTGCACCTGAAACCCGGGCCACTACCCTACCTTCATCCTCCGGCCCGCGCCACGCCGCCGGCCCGCCGCCGGGCCCCGTGTACCATTGCCGC
Source organism: uncultured Chloroflexota bacterium (assembly GCA_964631365.1). Lineage (GTDB taxonomy): Bacteria > Chloroflexota > UBA11872 > UBA11872 > VXNJ01 > JASLPR01. Next base: position 3,061 of record CAZVZW010000020.1, read on the forward strand.
CGAACTCCGCCCCGCCCCACCGGACACATCTATCCATGGACGAAGCCTCGAAGGTCATCATCTACGCCGACGGCGCCAGCCGCGGCAATCCCGGCGAATCCTCCGCCGGGGTCATGATGTGGGACGCCAACGGCGACCCCGTCGGCCGGCTCTCTCTGTACCTGGGTCACCTCACCAACAACCAGGCCGAGTACAAGGCCGTCCTCGCTGCCCTCCTCGCTTCCTACGTCCAGGGACACCAACACGTCGAATTCCGCCTCGACAGCGAGCTCGTTGTCCGCCAGCTCAGCGGCCAGTACAAGATCAAAGACACCAAACTCAAAGCTCTCGCCTCTCAAGTCCAGAACGCCGCCGCCCGACTCGAAAGCGTCACCTTCAACCACATCAAGCGCAGCGGCAACGACCAGGCCGACTCGCTCGCCAACGAGATCCTGGACCTGCGCGCCGACGACGACCTGCCGATCTAGCCGTGCCCTCGCCGGTCGCGCCGGCCAGACCCTACCCGCCGGCCGCGTCCGTCCGCCCGCCAAGATTACGACTTCCGCCGAAAGATCCCCCCACTACTCCCCACCTTCATCCCCACACCGCTAGATAAATCCCCGTGTCGACATTCTTCCCTGTAAAATAGCCATTCAGTCCGTGAACTCCGGACAATTACCGGAAAATCTCGGCCAGATCGCTTGACGCCGTGGGGGTAATGTGGTGCAATTCTTGGCACATGGCGTCCAAGAGTATCAAAAAGTGGGGGAAAGTGGGAATCGCTGGTCAACAAGCTTCGCGACCACCCACCGCCGACAATGAAGTCCTACATGGGCACACATCTTCACTCGCTAGATTCCAAGGGCCGGCTCACCATGCCCAGTAGATTCCGCGAGTTGACCCCCGACGGCGGGGTCCTGGCCCAGGGCATTGAAAAGTGCCTCGACTTCTACCCGCCCGAAGAGTGGGACGCCCGTGCGGGCCGGGTCGGCGACACCGACGTACTCACTATCGCCGGTCGCAACGCCCGTCGCCAACTATTCGCCACCGCCGAGGATTGCGGCTTCGACAAGCAGGGGCGTCTCGTCATACCGGCCGGACTTCGGGACGCCGTCGGCATCGAGAAGGACGTCGCCGTTGTCGGTGCGGGCGATCGTATAGAAATTTGGAGCATTGAGGAGTGGGAGCGGCAGAAAAGCCTGCTCGACGAACAGGCGGCCGATTTTATGGCCGAAGCCGGTTCCCGCTCCGTTCCTTCAACCTAAGGCTGCGATGTGGGGTGAAGAGCCTCCCCTTCACCCCACATCCGCCACCTTGGTTGTAGACGAGGGGGACCGCACGATTCATCAATCCGTCATGACGGCGGAAGTGATGGCTCATCTGCGGCCGGCAAGCGAGCGCGTTTATGTCGATTCAACCGGAGGGGCCGGCGGACACGCCGAAGCCATCCTCCAGGCCAGCGGACCCGATGGTCGCCTGCTCTGCCTCGATCGCGACCCCGACGCCGTCGCCCGCCTTACCAAACGCCTCCAGCCCTTCGCCAGTCGTCTCACCGCTCGTCCCGGCAACTTCGCCGATCTCGCCGAGTTCGCCGCCGACGCCGGCATCACCAGCGCCCACGGCATCCTCTTCGATCTCGGTTTCTCTTCCGATCAGGTCGACGCCCCCGAGCGCGGCTTCTCCTTCCAGTCCGACGGCCCCCTCGACATGCGCTACGACCGTTCCGGCGGCCCCACCGCCGCCGACATCATCGCCCGCACTCCGCAAACCGACCTCGCCGACATCCTCTTCGAGTTCGGTGGCGAGCGGCGCTCCCGGCGCATCGCCCGTGAAATCGCTGACCGCCGCCGGCACCAGGCCTTCGCCACCACCGCCGATCTCGCCGGCTTCGTCGCCGGCATCCTCGGCCACCGCGGGCGCATCCACCCGGCCACTCGCACCTTCCAGGCCCTCCGTATTTATGTCAATCAGGAGCTTGAGAATCTATCCGCTGGCCTCAACGGCGCGCTCCACCTCCTCGCCCCCGGTGGACGCCTGGTCGTCATCTCCTTCCACAGCCTCGAAGACCGCATCGTGAAGAACTTCATCCGTGATCACGCCCGCGAGGGCCGCCTGGAGATCCTGACCGCAAAGCCCCTGCGTCCTGGCTCCGACGAAGTCCACATCAACCCCCGCAGCCGCAGCGCCCGCCTGCGCGCCGCCGCCGTGGTCGCCTAGCTTGGCCCTCGGCAGCCTCGCCGGCCGCACCCCGGCCCGCACCGTCATCCGCGGGTTCACGCTCCCGGCCATCACCGGCCTGCGCCCCACCCGCATCCTGCTGGCCCTACTCATCGGCGCCTTCGTCCTAGCCATGCTCTACGTCCTCCAGATCCAGTCGCTGGTCGTCGCCGGAAGCGAAATCCGCGACCTCGAGTACAACCTCGAAATCGAACTGCGCCGCCAGGAGTCGCTCCACGCCGAACTCGCCGCCCTCCACAACGTCGACGAGATCGAGCGCCGCGCCCGCTTCGACTTCGACCTTCAGGAGCCGGCAACCGTGCGGGTCATCGAGGCCCCGAAGCTACCGCCGGCGATGGACCTCTCCCCGCCACCCTGGTTCGCGGTACCCGCCCCCGAGCGGCTGTCCTGGGTCGAACGCCTCGTCAGCGGCATCCGCGACAAAATAGACCTCCTCAAACTTCCCTAGGCGTCGTGGCCACCACTTCGCCGAAGAATCCGGGAAGCAAAGCCACCGGCGTGTCCACGCCACGTTTCGGGCGCCGCCTGCTCATCCTCGGCGCCATGGGCGCGGCCATGGCCGCCGCCACCGGCGAGCGCCTCGCCAACTGGCAGGTCCTGGAGGCCGGCGACCTCGCCGCCACCGCCGGCGTCCAGCAGCGCAACGAGCAGATCATCGCCTCCCGCCGCGGCGCCATCCTCAGCCGTGACGGCACCGCCATGGCCCTCTCGCTGCAGGTCGACCGTCTCATCGGCTCGCCCAACGTCATCACCGAATACGACACCGCCGACGTCGCCCGCTACCTCGCCGAGGTCCTCGACGTCCCCTACGAGCAGATCATGGCCAAAATCGGCGATCCCTCGTTGGCCTACGTCGTCGTCGCCGAAGACCTCGAACCCGACCAGAGCGCGCAGATCCGCCAAGCCATGCGCCGCGGCGAGATCGGCGGCTTTCGCCTTGAGCCCGTCGCCCGCCGGATCTATCCCGGCAACTTCCTCGGCTCCCATCTCATCGGCTTCGTCGACGGCGCCGGCAAGGGCCACTACGGCGTCGAATCTTTCTACGACCGCGAACTCACCGGCCGTCCCGGGCTGGTGATCTCCGACCAGGACCCACGCGGCCGCACCATCCCGGTCGGCAACTACGACCCCCTCCCGCCCGTCAACGGCGCCACCCTCGTCCTCACCATGGACCGCACCATCCAGCGCATCGCCGAGCAGGAACTCGAAGGCGCCCTGGCTCGTTTCGGTTCCAGTTCCGGCTCCATCCTGGTCGTCGATCCCCGCTCCGGCGACATCCTCGGCATGGCTAACCGCCCCGCCTTCAACCCGACCCGCCTCGGCACCTACGCCGAAATCGGCGAAGCCTTCATCAATCCCGCCGTCTCCCTCATCTACGACCCCGGCTCCACCTTCAAGATCATGACCATGGCCGCCGGGCTCGACGCCGGCGTCATCGGACCCGGCACCCGCCACAACCTCCCCGGCGTCTACGACTACTGGGGCCTCGAATTCAAGAACTGGGATGAACGCACCTACCCCAACCAGGACATGGTCAGCGTCCTCGCCAACTCCTCCAACACCGGCGCCATCTTCGTCGCCGACCAACTCGGCGCTGACGCCTACTACGACTACATCCGGTCCTTCGGATTTGGTGAGACCAGCGGCGTCGACCTCGCCGGCGAAGTCCGTGGCATTCTCAAAGCCCGCGGCTCCCTTTCCTGGTACCCCTCCGACCTCGCCGCCAACTCCTTCGGCCAGAGTATCTCCACCACTCCCATCCAGATGGCCATGGCTTTCGGCGCCGTCGCCAACGGCGGGCTGCTGCTGCGCCCCCGGGCCGTCGGCCGCATCGCCACCGCCACCGGTGACGTTGTCGAACCCGCCATCACCGAGACCCGGCGCGTCCTGCGCCCCACCACCAGCCGCACGCTCATCGACATGATGTACCAGGCCGAGCACTCCATCCCCAGCAACCTGGCGCTGAGCCAGCGCTACTCCACCGTCGGCAAGACCGGCACCGCCGAAATTTCCGCCGTCGGCGGCGGACTTCTCCCCGAGCAGACCATCGCCAGCTACATCGGCTTCGGCCCGCGCGAGAACCCCCAGATCCTGATCTCGGTCAAGATCGACAAACCGCGCACCGGCACCTGGGGTTCGCGGGTCGCCTCGCCGATCTTTAGGCAGATGGTCGATCGCGTCTTCGAATACCTCCGCATCCCGGCGGTCGCCTGACCATGGCCGCCCCCGCTCGCCGCTACCGCTTCCTTGAGCGCGGCACCCTGTCCTGGCCCGACCTCGACCCGTTGCTGCTGATCCTGGCCATCGTCCTGCCGCTGATCGGCGTCGTCATCGTCGCCAGCGCCCTCATGCCGGTCATGACCGACGACGACGCCGCCTTCGGCGCCGCCATCCTGCGCAACGCCCTCATCACCACCGCCGGCATCGCCGTCGCCCTCGGGGTTGCCCAGATCGACTACCGCCGCTATGGCCGCCGCTCCTGGCTGCTCTACTCCATCGCCGTCGTTCTCTTGATCACCGTCCTCATCCCCGGTCTCGCCAGTTCATCCGGCCCGCGCCGCTGGCTCGACATCTCCTTCCTATCCTTCCAGCCCAGCGAAATCGCCAAGCCCGCCCTCATCATCACCCTCGGCTACTGGGCCGGCCGCGTCGGCAACCGCATCCGCGACCAGCGCACCTTCCTGATAGGCTTCCTGCTGGTCCTCATCCCGCTCCTGCTCGTCGCCGTCGAACCCGACCTCGGCACCTCCATCGTCATCCTCGCCACCACCAGCGCCGTCGCCTTCGTCGCCGGCTCCCGCCTCCGCCACTTCCTCTACGTCGCCGTCGTCCTGGCCCTCGGCGTGGGCCTGTCCATCATGCACAACCCCTACCAGTTCACCCGCATCCAGGCCTTCTTCAGCCCTGGCGACGACCTGCTCGGCTCCGGCTACCAGGCCCAGCAATCGCTGCTCGCCCTCGGCTCCGGTGGCATCACCGGCAAAGGCCTCGGCATGGGCACCATGAAATTCCTCTACCTCCCCGCCCCCCACACCGACTCCGTCTTCGCCGTCATCGGCGAAGAGCTTGGCCTGCTCGGCACCGCCGCCCTGACCCTGCTGTTCGTCATGCTGCTCGCGCGCGGGCTCTGGATCGCCTACCACGCCCCCGACACCTACGGCCGCTGCTTGGCCGCCGGCATCTCCTTCCAGCTCACCACCCAGGCCTTCATCAACATGCTCGTCGTCACCGGCCGCCTGCCCGTCACCGGCCTGCCGCTCCCCTTCATCAGCAGCGGCGGGACCTCGCTGATCGTCTCTCTCGCCATGCTCGGCATCCTCATGAACGTCTCCCGCGCCGCCAGCCTCGGAGCCCGGCGATGAGGCTATTGCTCTGCGGCGGCGCCACCGCCGGCCACATCTTCCCGATCACCGCGGTCGCCGCCGAACTCGCCACCCGGGACGCCAATCTCGCCGTCCTGGCCATCGGCGGGCGCCGCGAACTCGACCACCGCCTATTCACCGACGCCGGCCACCCCTTTCTAGCCACCTCGGCCGCCCCGGTCGTCGGCGCCGGCGCACGGCTACCCTGGAATCTCCTCAAGACCACCTCCGCCACCATCTCCGCCCTGCACGCCATCCGTCGCTTCAAACCCGACATTGCCCTCAGCGGCGGCGGCTACGCTTCGATCCCCGGATCGATCGCCAGCCGGCTCGGCGGCGTCCCGTTGGTCCTGCAGGCCAACGACGTCCTCCCCGGCCGCGCCGCGCTGCTCATCGCGCGCTTCGCGCGTCTCATCACTGTTGCCTGCCAACCCGCGGCATTGGTCTTTGGCGGCCGTCCCACGGCCATCACCGGGCTCCCCCTTCGGCCCGGATTTCGCCAGGCCGACGCCGCTCGCGCGCGTGCCCGCTTCAACATTCCCTCCGACCGCCCCCTCCTGGTCGTGATGGGTGGAAGTCAGGGCGCGCGCGCGATCAACCTGGCCCTCGGCCAGGTCCTCGACCGGCTCCTCCGCCACGCCCACATCGTCCATCTCACCGGGGCCGCCGGACTCGCCACCGCCACCGCCACCCGGGACTCGCTGCCCGACGCCTCGCGCAACGCCTACACCACCCTCGCCTTCTTCGCCGACGGTTTCGCCGACCTCCTCGCCGCCGCCGACCTGGTAGTGGCCCGTTCCGGCGGCTCGATCCACGAATTCACCGCCTCCGCGCTCCCCTCTCTGCTCATCCCCGGTGGCTTCGCCGGCGGTCACCAGGTAGCCAATGCCCGTTGGCTCAAAGACGCCGGCGCCGCTGTTCTCCTCGATGAATCCGCTCTCACCCCCGAATCCCTCCTGAGTGCGGTCACCGCTCTCCTCGACGACCCGGATCGCCTTACCCGGATGGCCACCGCCGCCGAATTCCTCGGCCGGCCCGACGCCGCCGCCTGCGTCGCCGACATCCTCATCGACATCGCCGCCTCCCGGAAGGCCGCATGAATGAACCTCTCACCATGACCACTCCCCCCCCGCCCCCCGAGGCCATTCCCACCCGGGTCCATCTCATCGGTATTGGTGGCATGGCTCTCAGCGCCATCGCCGGAGTCCTCCTCGAGCGCGGCTCACAAGTCTCCGGCTCCGACATGGCCGCCTCCCCCTACACCGACCGTCTCCGTTCCGCCGGCACCACCGTGCACATCGGCCACGCCGCCGAGAACGTTCCGGCCGCCGACCTTGTCGTCTTCTCCGCCGCCGTGCCCACCGACAACCCCGAGTTGCTCCGCGCCCGCGAACTCGGTATCCCGATCCTGCGCCGCGCCGAGTTCATCGGCCGGCTGCTCGATCAGCGCCGCGGCGTTGCCGTCGCCGGCACTCACGGCAAGACCACCACCACCGCCATGCTCGCCACCATCCTGAAGCGCGCCGGCCGCGACCCCGGCTACCTCATCGGCGCATCCGTACCCGATCTCAACGGCAATTCCGCCTGGGGCAGCGATCCCGAATTCGTCATCGAAGCCGATGAATACGACAGCGCCTTCCTCGAGTACCGCCCCCAAATCGCCGTCATCAACCATCTCGAACCCGACCACCTAGACTACTTCGGCAGCTTCGACCGCATTCTCGACGAGTTCCGCCAATTCGCCGCCGCCGTGCGCTCCGGCGGCCTCCTCATCGTCCGCTCCGACATCCCGGCCATCGATGCCATCGCCGCCGCCACCAACTGCCCGGTCCAGCGCTTCGGCCCCGGCGGTGACTGGCAAATATCCGACTTCGTCGACGAAGCCTGGGGCAGCGCTTTCACGATCATCGATCCCGACGGTCATCGACACCCGGCCCGGCTCCACCTCCCCGGCCGGCACAACGCCTGCAACGCCCTCGCCGCCGTCGCCGCCGCCGTGGCCATCGGGCTCACCGCCCCCGCAGCCATCATCGGCCTTGCGGCCTTCCATGGCGCCGACCGCCGTTTCGAGCTCCTTGCCGAGGCCCGCAACATCCGCGTCGTCACCGACTACGCCCACCATCCCACCGAAGTCCGCGCCACTCTGGCCGCCGCCGCCGGCACCGGCGCCTGGCGGGTCTGGGCCATCTTCCAGCCGCACCTGCGCAGCCGTACCGAGGCCTTCTTCGACGACTTCGCCGCCGCCTTCGGCGACGCCGATCGCGTCACCATCACCGAGATCTTCTCCCCGCCCGGCCGCGAGACCGGCACCCTCTCCGGCGCCGACCTCGCCGCCGCCATCCCGGGCTCCGCCGGCTTCACCGCCAACCTCGACGCCGGCTACGAACAGATCACCGCCGAGACCCGCCCCGGCGACCTCCTCATTCTCATCGGCGCCGGCGACATCAATCGCCTCGCCGAAAGGCTCGCCCGATGGTTGCAGGCATGACCCGCTCCGCACCCGCCTGGCCCGATCCGGCCGCCGTCCACGCCGACCATCCCCTCGCGCCTCTCACCACCTTCGGCATCGGCGGCCCCGCCGACTATTTCGCCACCGCCGGGTCCACCTCCGCGCTCATAGCCCTCCTCGATGCCGCCCACACTGCCGACCTGCCCATCACCGTGCTCGGCAAAGGTTCCAACGTCCTCATCGGCGACGCCGGCGTCCGCGGCCTCGTGATCCACAACCGCAGCGACGCCATCGAAACCCCCGGCACAACTCAAATCTGCGCCGGTTCCGGCATCCTCATGGGCCGCCTCGCCGCCTGGAGCGCCGAGCGGGGCCTCGCCGGACTCGAATTCGGCGTCGGCATCCCCGGCTCGCTGGGCGGCTCGGTCTTCGGCAACGCCGGTTGCTTCGGCGTCGAGATCAAAGACGCCCTCATCGAAGCCGCCATCTGGCACGAGGGCGCCCGGACCACTCTCACCAACGCCGACCTCGACTTCGCCTACCGCCGCAGCCAACTCCAGGCGCTCCCCGAAACCCCGGTCGTCCTCGAAGTCCTTCTCGAAGGCACACCTGACCGGCCCGAAGCCATCCGCGCCCGCATGACCGAACTCTCCCGCCGGCGCCGCGCCACCCAGTCCGCCCACCCCAGCGCCGGTTCCGTCTTCCGCAACCCGCCGGGCGACCACTCCGGCCGCCTCATCGACGCCGCCGGACTCAAAGGCGCGCGCGTCGGGGCCGCGCAGATCTCCGACCAGCACGCCAACTTCATCATCAATCGGGGCGGAGCCACCGCCGCCGACGTCGCCGCGCTGATCGGGCGTGCCCGCGCCGCCGTCGCCGCCCAATTCAACATCCAGCTAAGAACTGAAATTCGTTTCGTCGGAGAAGGATTCGGAACCACCCCATGATCGAATTCGTCGACCGCCATTCCAGCAAGTGGATCTCCCTGGTCCTGGCCCTCGGCGCCGGCGCGGCCCTCATCTGGTTCCTCTCTTCGCCGCTCTTCACAATTCGTTCCATTTCGCTGATCCGTGACTACGGTTCCCCACCGCCGCTCGTGGACGAAGTCGAACTCGCCAGCCGCCTTTCGTGGACCGTCGGCGAGAGCATCTTCCGGCTGCGCACCACCGACCTCTCCGCCGAACTCGAAGACGAGCCCTCCGTCCGTTCCGCCGCCGTCGAAACCCGTCTCGACGGCTCGCTCATCATCCGCGTCACCCACCGCCGTCCCGTCGCCAACTGGCAGGTCGGCGAGCAGACCTTCCTCGTCGACGAAACCGCCGCCCTGCTAGCCGCCGGTTCCGACCCCACCCTCGCCCTCACCGTCCACGACCTCGAGACCCGCGAGCCGGACATCGGCGACATCGTCAACCTCACCGCCCTCGAAGCCGCCTACATCCTCGACCAGAACCTGCCCCTACTCGCCCTCGAGCCGCTCCACATCACCCACTCCGGCCCCGCCGGCATCACCGTCACCACCGTCGACGGCGTAGAGATCCTCTTCGGCCCGCCAGAGAGCCTTGAAGCCAAACTCATCGCCCTCAACGCCGTCCTCGAGGACGCCGCTCGCCAGGGCATCGCCATCCGCAGCATCGACCTGCGCCCCATCGACCGGCCCACTTACAAGGCGTTCAACGCCGCCGAAACCGCGCTACTTCCATGAATCATCTGACCAGTCACACCAACCACCGGCACAAGGAGGGAAACCGTGCCTAGGAGGAACCTGATAGTCGGCCTCGACGTCGGCACCACCAAGACCGCCATCGTCATCGGCGAGCTATACCGCGAATCCCAGGTGCACATCCTGGGACTCGGCACCGCCGAGTCGCGCGGTCTCAACAAAGGGCAAGTTGTCGACATCGGCCTCACCAGCCAGGCCATCGACCAGGCCGCGTTTCGGGGGGAACGCGCCGCCGGGGTCAAATTCGACCGCGTCTGCGTCGGCATCGCCGGGGGTCACCTGCACTCCCAGAGCCACGCCGCCTCCCTGCGGCTGCGTCCCAACGAAGTCTCCATCGCCCCGCACCACATCGACCGCGTCATCCAGACCACCGCCAACGTCGCCCTATCGCCCGACCGCGAGATCGTCGCCGTCATTCCCAAGACGTTCTCCGTCGACGAAATGCGCGGCGTCGCCAACCCGCGCGGCCTGGCCGGCCGCAAGCTGGAGGTTGAGACTCACGTTGTCAGCGGCATGATCAACGCCATGGATAACCTGGAGGCCTCGCTGAAGGGCGCTCGCGTCGGCATCGAACGAAGCATCCTGCAGCCCCTCGCCTCCGCCCAGGCCGCCCTCTCCGCCGAGCAGCGCCGCGACGGCGTCGTCCTCGTCGACATCGGCGGCGGCACCACCGATGTCGCCGTCTTCATGGACGACAACTGCTGGAACATCTCTGTCCTCGCCGTCGGCGGCACCCAGGTCACCGCCGATATCTCCCGGGGGCTGCGCCTGCCCATGTCCGTCGCCGAAGATCTCAAGCTCCGCCACGGCCGCGTCGATGACGCCGCCCGCGAAGACGACTCCCTGATCGACGTCCCCGGCTTCGATCGCGGCGCTCCTATTGCCATCCGGCGCTCCGACCTTTCCATGGTCATCGAGGCCCGCATGGCCGAGATTCTCGAACAGGTCCGCCAAGCCATCCACACCAGCGGTTACTTCGACCTGCTCCCCGCCGGCGTCGTCCTCACCGGCGGCGGCTCGCAACTGCAGGGCCTGGTCCAACTCGCCGGCCACGTCCTCGAGTTGCCGGTCACCCTGGGTCGCCCGCCGGCGCTCTGGGGACTCGACGAAGAAGTCCGCCAGCCCGAGTTCTGCACCGGCATCGGGCTCATCATGGCCGGACTCGAAGCCCGCGCCGGCACCGGCTGGCTGGCCCCCACCCCCACCGGACCGCAGGCCGTCCTCAACGGTGTTCAGGATTGGGTCCGCGGTCTCTTCGCGCCCAAACCCGGCTGGAAGACCGATTCCTAGTATTGTGAAAATCTCGTTTTGAACTATTATGTAAACTGTCGTTGCGCCACCATCGTCGGTTGCGTCGCGATTGGACCCCGCCGGACCTCACCCGGGCTCTCTTCGTGGGAACCGGGTCAGCGGCCTGCCGGGACGAAAGGATCAGACACTCGATGACAGAGGAAACTCGCGGCGGCAGCCGGGTCACCCGGGTGTCTTCCTCCACGCCTCCCGCCGATCCGGCACCGGCCCGCGGCGGGCCCGGCGGTGGTATGGACGCTCTCGCCCAGATCAAAGTCATCGGCGTCGGTGGCGGTGGCAGCAACGCCGTCGACCGCATGATCCGCTCCAATATCGCCGGCCTCGAATTCATCACTGTCAACACCGATGCCCAGGCCCTCATGCGCTCGCTGGCGCCCACCCGCATCCGCATGGGCGACAAAGCCACCAAGGGGCTCGGCTCCGGTGGCGACCCCAACCTTGGGGAAAAGGCCGCCGAAGAAAACGCCGACGACATCGCCGACGCCCTCCGTGGTGCCGACATGGTCTTCCTGGCCACCGGCCTCGGCGGCGGCACCGGCACCGGCGGCAGCCCGATCATCGCCGACATCGCCGCCGACGTCGGCGCGCTCACCGTCGCCGTCGTCACCCGTCCCTTCGAGTTCGAAGGCGCCAACCGCGCCCGCATCGCCGAAAAAGGCATCGAAGAGCTGACCTCCCGCGTCGACACCGTCATCACCATCCCCAACGACAAGATCCTCGAGATCGCCGACCAGAAAATGCCCATCACCGACGCATTCCGGCTCGCCGACGACGTCCTCCGCCAGGCCATCCAGGGCATTTCCGACCTCATCACCCAGCCCGGCCTCATCAACCTCGACTTCAACGACGTCCGCGCCATCATGACCAACGCTGGCAGCGCCCTCATGGCGCTCGGCCAGGCTTCCGGTGAAGAACGCGCTGTCAAGGCCATCCACGAAGCCCTGCACAGCCCGCTGCTGGACATCTCCATCGACGGCGCCAGCGGCGTCCTGCTCAACTTCACCGGCGGGCTCGATCTCACCCTCTTCGAAGTAAACGAAGCCGCCACTATCGTCTCCGAAGCCGCCGATCCCAACGCCAACATCATCTTCGGCGCGGTCATCGACGAAGTGATGGAATCCGAAATCAAGGTCACCGTCATCGCCACCGGGTTCCATTCCGCCCGCAGCCTGGCCCTTCCCGGCCGTCGCGGCGGCGCCTTCCGCGGAACCATCGGCCAGCTCGGCGCCGAAGCCGAGCGCGGTGGCGGCGACGCCGACATCCCGGCCTTCCTCCGCCGCCGCGGCCAGAGCTAGCCCCGCCGAACCGAACGTCCGCCTCTCGCCGATTCCGCCTGTTAACGTCACTGCATAGCCTCGTTCAAACCCGAAAACTCACCATCACCGCCACTACCCTCCGCGAAACCATCCGCGCCAACCACGCCCGCGTCCAGGAGCGCGTTGCCGCCGCCGCCGCACGCGCCGGCCGCGACCCCGCCGACGTAACCACCGTCGCCATCACCAAGACCTTCGAGCTACCCGTCATCGAAGCCGCCCACGCCGTCGGCCTCCGCGACCTGGGTGAAAACCGCGTCCAGGAAGCCCAGGCCAAGATCGCGACCGCCCCCGCCGGCATCCGCTGGCACCTCGTCGGCCACCTGCAGCGCAACAAAGCAAGGATCGCCGCCCCGCTCTTCCACCTCATCCAGTCCGTCGACAGCCTGCGTCTCGCCCGCGCCCTCGACCGGTACCGCCACGACGATCAGCCCGTCCTCATCCAGGTGAATCTCACCGGCAACCCCGGCCAGCACGGCGTCCATCCGGACGAACTCCCCGGTCTCGCCGCCACCATCGCCGCCGAAACCGCCCTGCGCCTCGACGGGCTCATGACCATCGCCCCATTCGTCGACGAAGAGGCCGTTCTGCGCCCCGTATTCGGCCGCCTCCGTGAACTGCGCGAGAATCTCACCACCGCGCTTCCCGAGCAGTCCTGGACCCATCTTTCGATGGGCATGACCTCCGATTTCGAATACGCCGTCGCCGAGGGCGCCACCATCATCCGGGTAGGCCGCGCAATCTTCGGCGAACGCAGCTAGAGTAGTTTTCAATCGACTCGCTAGTCGGGTATCGACCGCAGAAAGGGCCGTTCCCAATTGCCTCTGATCGCCGAATTTGTGAACAGCGTCGTCACGATATTGCTTGTCATCCTTTTCGCCCGCGCCATCCTCTCATGGTTCATCCAAGACCCCCACAACCCGATCATGCGGATCCTCATTGATCTTACCGAGCCAATCCTCGCCCCGATCCGCCGGCGCATGCCGCCAATGGCCGGCCTCGACCTGTCCCTGATTGTCGCCGGATTCGGAATCATGATCATCGGGCGGCTGATCGTCGGGTTGCTTGCCGGAAGCTCGTTCTGAGCGCCATGTCCCCGGCTCTGCGCACTCGCGGCGATAGCGTCCTCCTCGACGTCGCCGTCTCCCCCGGCTCCAAACGCGACGCCCTGCAGGGCGAGCACGACCTCGCCCTCAAGATCTCCCTGAAAGCCCCGGCTCGCGAGGGTTGCGCCAACGACGCCCTCGTCCGCTTCCTCGCCACCGCCCTGCGCCTGCCCCGCCGCGACATCCAGATCGTCCGTGGCGCCTCATCGCGACGCAAGACCCTAGCGCTCAGCGGCGCCGAACTCGCCGACGTCCGCCGCCGCCTCTTCGGCTCCCCCGTCGCATGAGCTCCTTCCGCACCCCCCGCGGCACCCAGGATCTGCTGCCCGACGCCCGCCCCGGCTGGGACCACGTCGTGAGCGCCTACGAGCGCCGCTGCCGGCTTTTTGGCTACGACCGTATCGAGACCCCCACCTTCGAAAGCACCGCCCTCTTCGCCCGCGCCGTCGGCGTCGACACCGACATTGTCTCGAAGGAGATGTACTCCTTCGACGATCGCGGCGGCGACAGCCTCACCCTGCGCCCCGAAGGCACCGCCTCCGTTGTCCGCGCCTACAACCAGCACGGCATGAAGAACTGGTCCCAGCCGGTCCGCCTCTATTACATCACCCCCATCTATCGCTACGACCGCCCCCAGGCCGGGCGGCTCCGCCAGCACCACCAGATCGGCGCCGAAGTCCTTGGTGAGGCCGCCGGCCACGTCGACGCCGAAGTCATCGCCCTCATCTGGGGTGTCCTCAACGACCTGGGGCTCCCCGATCTCGAATTGAACCTCAACAGCATCGGCGATCCCGACGACCGCACCGCCTACCGCAAAGCGCTGCTGGCCTACTATCGGCCCCTCGCCGACGAGCTCTGCCGCGACTGCCGCACCCGGCTCGAAACCAACCCCCTGCGCCTCCTCGACTGCAAAGAGGCCGGCTGCCAGCCGCACAAAGCCGCCGCGCCCCACTCCATCGACTTCCTCGCCCCGGAAGCCGCCGCCCACTTCGAGCAGGTCAAATCCGGCCTCGCGGCCCTGGGCATCCCGTTCACCGTCAACCATCTCCTGGTCCGCGGACTCGACTACTACACCCGCACCGTCTTCGAGATCTGGCCCGCCACCGTCGGCGGCCAGACCACCATCGCCGGCGGCGGCCGCTATGACCTACTCTCCGAGTTTATCGGCGGCGACCCGCTCCCCGGGGTCGGTTTCGGCTGCGGCATCGAGCGCGTCTTGCTGAACCTCGAAGCCGACGACCTGCTCCCCCCGCCCCCCTCCGGCCCCGCCGTCTACATCGCTCCCCTCTCCGAGGCCTCCCAGCCCACCGCCACCAGGCTCGCCGGCCGATTGCGCGACGCCGGCATCGCCACCCTCAGCGGCTATCGCGGCGCCAGTCCCCGCTCGCACCTGCGTCGCGCCAACGCCGCCGGCGTCCGCTACGCCGCCATCCTCGGTGACCGCGAACTCGAATCCGGCCGCGTCGCCCTGCGCGACATGCTCTCCGGGCTACAGGACGACATCGCGCTTGACGACCTCATCAACGAAATAGAGACCCGCTCCGCCGCACCTTCCGACTAGCCATTTCGCTGTTACCATCTGAGGTCCCTCTCCGTACCCGTCCCCCGACCACCCCGGAACTCTCCCAATGCTCGCCATAATTGACTACGGTGCCGGCAACATGCGCAGCGTCGAGCGCGCCGTCCGCCACGTCGGCGCTGAGTACGAAATCACCATCGACCCGGCCGTCATCGCCGCCGCCGACGGCGTCGTCCTGCCTGGCGTCGGCGCCGCCCGCGACGCCATGACCGGCCTCCTCAGTCGCGACCTCACCGACCCGGTCAGGCAGGCCATCGCCTCCGACCGCCCCTTCCTCGGCGTCTGCATGGGTCTCCAGGCTCTTTTCACCGGCAGCGAAGAAGACGGCGGCACCGACTGCCTCGATCTCTATCCCGGCGCCATCCGCCGCTTCCCCGACGGGCTCCACATCCCGCACATGGGTTGGAACCAGGTCACTCCCCGCAACGACGTCCCGATCCTCGAAGGCATCGCCCCGGGCACCAACTTCTACTTCGTCCACTCCTACTACGCCGGCCCGCCCGACGCCGATTTCTGCGGCGCCACCACCGAATACGGCGTCCCGTTCCTCAGCGTGCTCCACGACGGTAACGTCTTCGGCACCCAGTTCCACCCGGAAAAGAGCGGCCGTCCCGGACTGCGCATCTACGCCAACTTCGCCCGCCTCTGCGGCGAATCCATCGACCTCGCTACCATCTGACATGGACATCTTCCCCGCCGTCGACATCCAGAGCGGCCAGGCCGTCCGCCTGCGCCAGGGCGACTTCGACCGCGTCACCGTCTTCGACGACTCCCCCGCCGCCGCCGCCCGGCGCTGGGCTGAGGCCGGCGCGAGCTGGATCCACATGGTCGATCTCGACGGCGCCCGCACCGGCAAAGCGGCCAACGCCAATCTCATCCGAGAAGCGGCGGCGCAGATCGACGTCCCGATCCAACTCGGCGGTGGCATCCGCGATCTCGAAGCGGTCGTTCAGGCCCTCGATCTCGGCGTCCAGAGGGTCATCATCGGCACCGCCTCCTTGCGCGACCCGGAGTTCTTCCAGACTGCCTGCCGCGAATTCCCTGGGCAAGTCGTCGCCGGTATAGACGCTCGCGACGGCCTCGTCGCCATCCACGGCTGGGCCGAAACCTCCAACGTCCCAGCCACCACCTCCGCCGCCGACCTCTCCCTTCCCGGAGTCGCCGCCATCGTCTTCACCGACATCGCCCGCGACGGCATGATGCAGGGGCCGAACCTCGACTCGCTGCGCGCAGTCATCGCCGCCGCCAGAGTTCCCGTCATCGCCAGCGGCGGCATCTCCACCCTCGACGACCTCCGCGCCGTCGCCCGCCTCGGCGTCACCGGCGCCATCATCGGCCGCGCTTTGTATGATGGTTCCATCGATCTGGCCGAAGCCCTCAAGCTCGCCGCCGACCCGGAAAGCTAATGCTCACCCGCCGCATAATTCCCTGCCTCGACGTCAAAAACGGACGCAACGTCCGCGGCGTGCGCTTTTCCGCCGACCGCGACGCCGGCGACCCCGTCGAACTGGCGGCCTACTACAACGGGTCCGGCGCCGACGAACTCGTCTTCTACGATATCACCGCCTCCGCCGAACACCGCGACATCATGCGCGGCCTCCTCGAGCAGGTCGCCGACCAGGTCTTCATCCCCCTCACCGTCGGCGGCGGCATCCGCAATACCGACGACATGTTCCAGATGCTTCGCGCCGGCGCCGACAAGGTCTCCCTCAACACCGCCACCGTCGATAACCCCAACATCATCCGCGAAGGCGCCGATCGTTTCGGCAGCCAGTGCATCGTCCACTCCATCGACGCGCAACAGGTCGCCGACGGATCCGACCGCTGGGAAGTCTGGACCCACGGCGGCCGCAACAACACCGGACTCGACGCCATCGCCTGGGCCGTGCGCGGCGTCGAACTCGGCGCCGGCGAGATCGTCATGAACAGCATCGACGCCGACGGCACCCGCGACGGCTACGATCTCGATCTCCTCCGCGCCGTCAGCCGGGCGGTCTCCGTGCCGGTCGTGGCCTCGGGCGGTGCCGGCACCCTCGAGCACCTGGCCGAGGCGCTGTCCGCCGGCGACGCCCATGCCGTCCTCGCCGCCTCCATCTTCCACTACAAAGACTTCACCGTGAACGACGCCAAAGAATACCTGTCCGCCCAGGGCATCCCCGTCCGCAAGGATTTCTAAATGAACGCCACCGACCACCTCGACCCCGCCGCAATCAAGTTCGACTCCAACGGGCTCATCCCTGCCATCTGCCAGCACCACGAGACCGACCAAGTTCTCGTCCTGGCCTTCATGAACGAGAAATCGTTCCGCCGCACGTTGGAGATCGGCCAGGCGGTCTTCTGGAGCCGCTCCCGCCAAGAGCTATGGCACAAGGGCGCCACCAGCGGCAACTACCTCGGGGTGGTCTCGATCCAGGTGAACTGCGAAGAGAACTCCCTCCTCTTGCTCTGCGACCCGGTCGGCCCCACCTGCCA
>CAZVZW010000021.1:0-20238 GCA_964631365.1 uncultured Chloroflexota bacterium
CTCCGCTCCGGCTCAGACCACGTTGCGTGCCGCTTCGGCCACCGCTCTGGCGCCGCCGGACCGCGGGTCCAAGAAGACTTGCCGCCCGTTGCCGTCGGTGGCGATTGCGATCGCCCGTTTGGTGCCCTTGATCCGCAGCACCGCCGCGTCGCTGCCCGGCCCGCTCACCGTGTTCGCGCCGACCGTCTGGTCGTAGGTGCGGTACACGCAATACTTCGAGGCGATGTTCGGCGCCGCCAGCAACTTCAGCAAAGTCGCCCCGAGATCATCCGGCTCCGCTACCTGCGCCAAGTCCAGCGGCTGCACCCGGTCAAGGTAGTCGGGGCGTACCACCGGCAGTTCGTACTCCGGGGCATCGATCAGGAACTGAATCGGTATTCGCGCCACCTGGTCGCCGTCGTCAAGCACGGTGACGTGCGCGTCGTCGGTGACCTCGCCGATGATGTCCGAATGCAGGCCCCAGCGGTCGAACAGCGCGATCACCTCGGCCTCGCGCCCGCGGGTCGCCACCACCAGCATCCGCTCTTGGCTCTCACTTAACATCACTTCATAAGGCGTCAGGTTTGCCGTCCGGCGCGAGACCTTCTCGATGTTGATCCGCACTCCCGCCCCACCCCGCCCCGCCGCCTCAACCGCCGAGCTGGTCAGCCCGGCCGCCCCCAGGTCCTGCATTCCGACCACCGCGTCGGTCTTCAGCAGTTCCAGGCACGCCTCGATCAGCAGCTTCTCCAGGAACGGATTCCCCACCTGCACCACCCCGCGGGTCGACGCCTCCGGGTCCTCCACCGAAGCGAATGTCGCCCCGTGCACCCCGTCGCGGCCGGTGTCGGCGCCGACTAGGATCAGCGGATTACCGGTCCCGGTGGCCGTGGCGCTGGTTAGCCGGCCGTGCGGCAGGATACCCACGCACATCGCGTTCACCAACGGGTTTCCCTCGTAGCTCTCGTCCACCACTACCTCGCCGCCCACCGTCGGGATGCCCACGCAGTTCCCGTAGAAGCCCACGCCGCCGATGATCCCGTTCGCCAGATAGCGATTACGCGGTTTGTCGAGCGGACCGAACCGCAGCGAATCGAACAGTGCGATCGGTCGCGCGCCCATCGTGAAGATGTCGCGAATAATCCCTCCCACGCCGGTTGCTGCGCCCTGGAAGGGCTCCACCGCGCTCGGGTGGTTGTGGCTCTCGATCTTGAACACCACCGCCAGGCCGTCGCCGATGTCGACCGCGCCGGCGTTCTCTTCGCCGGCCGCCACCAGGATCGCCTCCGATTGGGTCGGCATCGTCCGCAGGTGTGGCCGCGAGTGCTTGTAGCCGCAGTGCTCGCTCCACAGCGCCCCGAAGATGCCCAGTTCCACCTCGCTCGGCGGACGGCCCATCAGGTCGTTGATGCGCGCGTACTCAATCCGGTTCAGCGAGATCGCCCGCAGGATGTCATCGTCGATGGGAGCCGGCGGCATATCAGCCAACGGGCACGGCCTCCAGGTGGGCCACCAGCGACCGCCAGATATGCGCGCCGTCGTCGCCGCCCAAGATCAGTTCCGAGGCCCGCTCCGGGTGGGGCATCATGCCGAGCACGTTGCCGCGCTCGTTGGTGATTCCGGCGATGTTGTTGATCGAGCCGTTGGGGTTCGCTTCCGGCGTGGTCTCGCCGGCTGCATTGCAGTAGCGGAACAGCACCCGGCCCTCGCCTTCCAGCCGGTCAATCGTCTCCGGGTCGGCGTAGTAGTTGCCGTCGCCGTGGGCGATTGGCATGCGCAATATCTGGCCCGGCTCGCTGGCGCTCGTGAACATCGTGTCGGTGCGTTCGGTGCGCAGTCCCACCCAGTCGTGGCGAAACTCCAGGCCGGCGTTGCGCAGCATCGCTCCGGGCAGCAGCCCGGCCTCCATCAGGATCTGGAAGCCGTTGCAGACGCCCAGGATCGGTGTCCCGTGCCGCGCCGCTTCCTGCACCGGGCCCATCGCCGCCGCGAACCGCGCCACCGCTCCGCTGCGCAGGTGATCGCCGTACGAAAACCCGCCCGGGATCATGATCAGGTCGTAGCCGTCCAGGTCGGTCTCGGCGTGCCAGACGAAGTCGGCTTCGAAACCGGCCACTTCGCTCAGCGCGTGCTGGGCGTCATGGTCGCAATTACTGCCCGGGAAGACGATCACGCAGGCCTTCAAGCCGGCGCTCCCGCCACCGCTTCCGTGACCTCGATCTCGTGGTCCTCGATCACCGGGTTGGCCAGCAGTTGCTCACTCATCGAGGCGGCGTTCTTTTCGGCCTCCGACAGGCTGCTAGCGGCCAGCGCGAACTCCACCACCTTGCCCACCCTGGCCCCCGACACTCCGGCAAAACCCAGGTTGTGCAGGCTGGCCTCGACCGTCGCGCCCACCGGGTCCACGACCTCCGGCTGCAGGCGCACCGTCACCCTCACGCGATAGTTATTCATACAGCGGCGATCAACCTCTCCAGGGCTTCTTCATATTTACGGGTCGTGTTGCGCACGACGTCGGGCGGCAGCGGCGGCGCCGGTGGTTCCCGGTCCCAGCCGGATTCGGTCAGCGCATCGCGCACAAACTGCTTATCGAAGCTCATCGGCGAGGTGCCGACTTCATAACTGCTGGCTTCCCAGAAGCGCGACGAATCCGGGGTCATCACTTCGTCGATCAGCAGCAGTTCGCCCTCGTACATGCCGAACTCGAACTTGGTATCGGCCAGGATGATCCCGCGCGCCCGGGCATGGTCGTGACCGGTCTGGTAAATCTTCAGAGTCAGTTCGTGCAGCCGTTCCGCAAGTTCCCGCCCCACCACCGCCGCGGTCTCTTCAAATCCGATGTTCTCGTCGTGTCCCGACGTCGCCTTGGTGGCCGGCGTGAAGATGGCCTCGGGCAGGACTTCCGACTGGCGCAAGCCGGCCGGTAGTGCGATCCCGCAGACCGCGCCGTCCACCTGGTAGTCGGCCCAGCCGGACCCGGCCAGGTAGCCGCGGGCCACGCACTCCACCGGCAGCGGTTCGGCCTTCTTGACCAGCATCGAGCGACCCGCCAGTGCTTCCCGGTCGGCTCCGCTCGGCAGATCCATTGCCGCCACGTCGGTCGTTATCAGGTGATCTGGCACGATATCCTTCAGCAGCCCGAACCAGAATTCCGAGAGCATCGTTAGCACCCGGCCCTTGCCCGGGATCGGCGTTGGGATGATCGAGTCATAGGCCGAGACCCGGTCCGTGGCCACGATCAGCAGATCGTCGCCCAGTTCGTAGATGTCGCGGACCTTGCCGCGCGCCCGCGGTTCGAGCCCCGGGATGTTCGATTCCGCCATGCCGATGTCTGCGCTGGTCATTCTTGTCCCTTCAAATCCAAGCCAAGCCGTTCGTAGGCGGTGTCGATCCAGCGCAGGTGGCGCGCCGGATCAAAGATCGCATCAAGTTCGGTCGTGGGGAGTTTCGCGTTGATGGTCGGATCGGCCGCCAGCAGGTCCTGTAGGGAGGTCTTCTCCTTGAACGCTCGCATGGCGTGGTCGTGCACCAGCGCGTAGGCTTCCTGCCGCGACATCCCCTTCTCGATCAGCCCCAGCAACACCCCCTGCGAGAAGACCAGCCCGTGAGTGGCGAAGACATTCTCCGCCATCCGCGCTTCGTTCACTCGCAGACCGTCGACGATCCCGGTGAAGAGCCACAGGATGTAGTCCAAGGCGATGCAGGAGTCGGGCAGGATTACCCTTTCGGCCGAGCTATGGCTGATGTCGCGCTCGTGCCAGAGCGTCACGTTCTCCAGCGCCGCGCCGGCGTTATTGCGCACGATCCGGGCCAGACCGCTGACCCGCTCGCAGCGCGACGGATTGCGCTTGTGCGGCATGGAGGAAGAGCCGTGACGGCCCTCCTCGAACGGCTCCTCGACCTCGCCGATCTCGGTCCGTTGCAGATTCCGCACTTCGGTGGCGAATTTATCCAGCGAGGTCGCTACTAGCGCCAGCGTGGACATGAAGTGGGCATGGCGGTCGCGCTGTAGGATCTGGCTCGACACCGGCGCCGGTTCCAAGTCCAGCAGCCGGCAGACGATGGCGTCGACTTCCGGCGGCACGTTGGCGTGGGTGCCCACCGAGCCGGAGATCTTACCGAAGGCGATCTCTGCCCGCGCGGCTTCTAGCCTCCGGCGGTTGCGCCGTATCTCGTCGACCCAAATCAGTAGCTTGAAGCCAAAGGTCGTCGGCTCGGCGTGGATGCCATGCGAGCGGCCAATTGTCAGCGTGTCCTTGTGGCGGACAGCCAGCCCGGTCACCGAGGCTTCCAGCGCTGCCAGCCGGCCCTGCAACAGATCGGCCGCCGCCACCAATTGCAGCGATTGCGAGGTGTCTAGCACGTCCGACGATGTCAATCCTAGGTGCAGCCACCGCGACTCCGCGCCCAGCGACTCGGCCACCGCGGTCACGAACGAATCGGTCTCGTGATCGGAGGTCTTCTCGATTTCGTCGATCCGCGCCAGCGAGAAGGTGGCGTTGTGAATCAGCGCCGCGTCCTCCGCCGGGATCACCCCGGTCTCGGCCCAGGCGTCGCAGGCTGCGATCTCCACCCGCAGCTGGAAATCGAAATAGGCCTGCCGCTCCCAGATGGCCCCCATCTCGGGTCGCGTGTAGCGCGGGATCATCGCAGCGCTCCCAGACGTCGCGGCCAGATACTCATCGTCATCGCGCTACGCCTCCAGACTCGCCGGGTCGTGCTCGGCGATATCGCCGCGGTACTGCGCTCCATCGAAGGTCACTTTCTTCAGATTCACGTAGGCGGCGGCCCGCGACCCGCTTACATCATCGCCGAGCCCCACCACCGCCAGCACCCGCCCGCCGTCGGTAACCAGCTGGTCGTCGTCTAGCGCCGTGCCCGCCTGGAAGACCAGCGCGTCGTCGCCGGCGTCCTCGATTCCTGAGATCGGGAAGCCCTTGTCGTACCCGCCCGGGTAGCCGCCCGAGGCCAGCACCACGCAGGTGGCCGAGCCGGCTGCGATGTCCAGGCGCGCCTCGGTCAGCCGGCCCTGCGCCGCCAGCAGCGCCGCGTCGGCCAGATCGCCTTCCAGCAGTGGCATGATCGCCTGGGTCTCCGGATCGCCCAGCCGGCAATTGAATTCAATCACCTGCGGGCCGTCGGCGGTGATCATCAACCCGGCGTACAGAAAACCCACATACGGGTTCCCCGACGCCGCCAGCGCTCTGAGTGTCGGTTGCATCACGACTTCCTCGATTTCCTGCCGCAGCGCGTCGTCCTGCAGCGCCACCGGCGAATAGCAGCCCATCCCGCCGGTGTTCGGTCCGAGATCGCCGTCGCCGATCCGCTTGAAATCGCGCGCGAACGGCAGCATGAGGTGGTTATCGCCGTCGGTGATCGCGAACGCCGACAGTTCCTGCCCGAACAGGCATTCCTCGACTAGGATCGTGTTCCCAGCCGCGCCGAAGATCCGATCGGTCATCATCCCTTCCACCGCCGCTTCGGCCTCGGCGAACTCCCGCGCCACCACCACTCCCTTGCCCAGTGCCAGCCCGTCGGCCTTGACCACCGCCGGATACTCAATCTGCGCCAGATATTCGATCGCGCTGTGCGAATCGTCGAAGACCTCGAAGTCACCGGTGGGGATGCCGTTGTCGGCCATCAATCGTTTCGCCCAGACCTTGCTAGACTCGATCCGCGCTGCGCCCTGGTCCGGACCCAGACACAGCAGGCCGGCCCGGCGGAGTTCGTCGCCCACTCCGGCCGCTAGTGGATCCTCCGGCCCCACCACCACCAGGTCGATGGCATTCTCCTCGGCCCACAACCGCACTTCGACGGGATCGGCGGCGTTCAGCGCCACGTTCGTCGCCAGCGTCGCGGTCCCCGGGTTGCCCGGCACGCAGTAGAGATCGTCCACCGTGGGGCTTTGCGCCAGCTTCCAGACCAGAGCGTGCTCGCGCCCGCCGCCGCCCAGGACCAGCAGCCTCATTCCCACTCGATCGTCCCCGGCGGCTTCGAGGTGACGTCGTAGACGACCCGGGTGATCGCACTCACCTCGTTCACGATCCGGCTTGAGGTCCGCGCCAGCACGTCGTCGGGCAGCCGGAACCAGTCGGCGGTCATGAAGTCATCGGTGGTCACCGCCCGCAGTGCCGCCACTTCGCCGTAAGTCCGGCTGTCGCCCATCACCCCGACGGTGCGAATTCCGGTCAGGGCGGCGAAGTACTGGCTGATTTCCCGTTCCAGCCCCTCCGCCGCCACTTCCTCGCGAAAGATCCGATCCGCCGCCTGCAGCGCCGCCACCCGCTCGCGGGTTATCTCGCCGATCAGCCGCACCGCCAGACCCGGACCCGGGAACGGCTGCCGCCAGACCAGGCTCTCGGGAAGCTCCAGTTCCAGCCCCACTTTGCGCACTTCGTCCTTGAACAAGCGCCGCAACGGCTCAATGACCTTCAGATGCAGGCGGTCCGGAATCCGGGTGTTGTGATGGGTCTTGATCTTCGCCGAGCCCAGCCCGGCCGATCCGCTTTCGATGGTGTCCGGGTAGATCGTCCCCTGCACAAAGAACTCGATACCGTCCAGCTTCGCGGCCTCCTCCATAAAGACCGTGAAGAACTCGTCGCCGATGATCTCGCGCTTGCGCTCCGGGTCTGAAACCCCGTTGAGCTTGTCCAGAAAGCGATCGGCGGCGTCTACCGTCGCCAGGTTCAGCCCGGTCCCGGCACGCAGTGACTCCTCCACCTCGGTGACCTCGTTGTCCCGCAGCAGACCGGTATCCACGAAGATGCAGTGCAGGCGCTCGCCGACCGCCGCGTGCACCAGCGCCGCCGCCACCGCCGAATCAACCCCGCCGCTGATCCCGAGGAGTATCCCGGCATCGCCCACCTCGTCGCGGATCGCGCCGACGGTCCCACCCACGAAACTGCCGGCATTCCAGTCCAGTCGGCAACCGCAGATATCGACCACGAAATTGCGCAGGATGCGGCGCCCGGACTCAGTGTGATTCACCTCTGGGTGGAATTGAATCAGGGTGATGTCGTCGCGGCTCAGCGCCGCCGCCTCGGAGCCGCCGGTCCGGGCGATCTGGCGAAAACCGGCAGGCGCGTTGAGTACCTTGTCGCCGTGGCTCATCCAGACGCGGCTCGATTGCGGGCAACCGGCGAACAACGGGTGCTCGGTTTCGATGATCTCCAGTTCGGCCGGGCCGTATTCGCGCCGCTCGCCCCGCCCCACCGAGCCACCCAGGGTGTGCGCCACCAGTTGCAACCCGTAGCAAATGCCTAGCACCGGCAGGCCCTCTTCAAGGAGCCATTCCGGCAGCCGCGGCGCGTTCTCGTCGTGGACGCTAGCATCCGAGCCGGACAGCACGATTCCCTTTGGGGCCAGTTCGCGCAAGCGGTCCCGGCTCAGATTCCAGGGCACGATTTCGCTGTAGACGCTGGCCTCGCGGATGCGACGGGCGATCAGTGGGGTGTACTGCGAGCCGTAGTCGAGCACCAGGACGGTATCGAGCGCGGTGTCGGCAGGAAGGTTGCGAGCAGTCCCGGCGGAGGTGGTTGTGTCCACGCGGGCCACCGTTCTCAAGGAAGGAGGGACGTACAGTTCGCGCCCGCCGTCGCCGCGGGGCAAACCGTGAATCCGGTGGGGCTGCTGCCGTAAGAACCGCTCACACCGGCATTATAGTTCCGACGATTCGCGCGGGCCAACGCTCGTTCCTAGAGCACTCGCGCGCCGATCGCAGCCGGCTCGGTCGCCAGTTGCCGACAGGTGATTCTGACTCCCTGACAGGCCGCCCGCATCGCGCCGGCGGCGGGTCCGGCATCGTCGCGGCAGAGCGCGATCACGGTCGAACCGGAGCCGCTCAGCGCCGCGCCGGCAGCGCCGTTATCCCGCGCCGCCGCAATCATCGCTCTCAGCGCCGGATGCAGCGTCTGTCGGTAGGGCTGATGCAGGCGGTCTTCCATGGCCCGGCCCAGCAGTTCCAGGCGATCCTGCTGCACCGCGGCCACCAGCAGCGCCGCCCGCGATAGGTTGTGCAACGCGTCGGCGAACGGCACCGTCTCCGGCAGCACCTCGCGGGCGGCCCGGGTTGTTATGCACAGATCGGGGATCGCCACGGCAACCTTGAGCGACGGCGGGCAGTCCACATGCAGCCAGTCGACTTCCTCGCCGGCAGCCACCACCACCAGTCCGCCCACCAGCGCCGGCACCACGTTGTCGGCATGGCCCTCGATTTCGATTGCCAGTCCGGCGATCTCCGCCTCCGGTAGGCCCGTCTTGAGCAAGTGATCGGCGCCGACCAGCCCGGCTACGATTCCCGCCCCGCTCGCCCCCAGCCCCCGCGATACCGGGATCGCCGAGGTCTGCGTCACCGCCAGCGGTGGCAATTCGCGCCCGACGTGACGGGCGAGCTGCGCGGCCGCTCGCAGGACCAGGTTGTCGCCGTCGGTCGGCGTCTCGCCTGCGGCCTCGCCGGCGACCTGCACGCTGTCAGCGTCGGCCACCGCGAAGCCGTACTCATCGTGGATACCCAGCGCCAGCCCCAGCGAATCAAACCCCGGGCCGAGGTTGGCGGAAGTGGCGGGTACCTGCACGATGAAGTTCTCCGGCATCGATTCCAAATCAGACCCCTCTTAGAGACGGTGGCCGGCGCGCCGGCCGATGGGCAGGTCGCCTCGCGACGACGCATGAAACAGCGCCACGTCGCGGTGCAGCGAGATGCTGAGCAGAATACCGAGCGCGACCAGCGTCATCACCAGCGAACTCCCCCCGGCGCTCATCAGCGGAAGCGTAATGCCGGTCACCGGTGCTAGGCCGATGTTCATGCCGATCGCGATCAAAACCTCAAATCCGATCATCGCCAGGATTCCGGTTGCCAGGAAGCGGCTGAAATCATTTGGCGCTCGAATCACGACGAACAGTGAGTACAACAGGATGATGAAGAACAGCGCGATCACCACTACCGAGCCGATGAACCCGAATTGCTCGGCGATCACCGCGAAAATGAAATCGGTATCGCGCACCGGCAGAAACTCCAACTGGCTCTGCGACGCGCCGATCCCCCGGCCCCACAGTCCGCCCGAGCCCACCGCGATCTGCGCCTGCAGCACGTTATAGCCGGCCCCGAGGGGGTCGGTGGTCGGATCGAAAAATGTCACGATCCGTTCCCGCATATAGGGCCGCATCATAAACCAGGCCACCGGCACCATGGCGAGTCCCAGCCCGGCGATGATCCCCAGATGCAGGAAGCGCGAACCGGCCACAAACGCCATGCAGTACCAGATCACCAGAAACACCAGCGAGGTCCCCAGGTCCGGCTCCAGCAGCACCAGCGCCACCGGAACTGCGGTCAGCGCCATGGCCCCCACGAACGTCCAGGCCGCGTGGCGGGCGTCGTAGACGGCCGTGTAGTAGCGCGCCAGGATGATGATCAGCGCCACCTTGCCCATTTCCGACGGCTGAAACTGCACCGGCCCGAACAGGAACCAGCGCTGGGCGCCAAAGCGCTCGACGCCCAGGAACAGTACCAGCAGCAGGGCCAGGATCGCGAATCCGTACAGCCCCCAGGCGAAGACCGAGAGGATGCGGTAGTCGGTACTGGACATAATCAAGAAGAGCGCGACGCCGATGGCCACGAAGACTCCCTGCCGTACGATCTGGCTGTCGAAGCCCTCCGAGGCCGGCACGCTGATCCCAGCCAGGGTCTCCAGGCCGGCGATGATGAGCGCGGCGATCGCCAGGGTCACGGCGGCGTCGGCCGACTTAATACGGCGCAGGGCGGCAAACACGGCTAGCCAATCCCCCGCCGGCCCGCGAACGGGGCGTAGCGCATCGCCGGCACCTCGCCGGTGAAATAGAACTCCACGATGTCGCGGGCAACCGGCGCCGCCGCCTTCGAGCCTTCCCCGCCGTCGCGAATCAGTACCATGAACGCGATCCGCGGATGTTCAGCTGGCGCGTAGCCGGCGAACCAGGCGTGGCTGGGCAGATTGCCGCCCTCCACCAGTTGCCCGGTGTACTCGGCCGTACCGGTCTTGCCGGCGATCACCGCCACCTCGCTGCGCGCCCGTTTGCCGGTGCCGTTCACGCCGTGAACCGCCTCTATCAAACCATCGCGGAGCCGCTGCAGATTCGCGGCCGACAACGGCAGCCGGCCGATCTCTTCGACCGCCGGAACCTCCACCACCTCGCCCGTCTGCGACTCGATCCGGTCAATCAATCGTGGCCGGTAAAGGGTGCCGCCGTTGCCGATGGCCGCGTACATGTTCATCAACTGCAGCGGCGTCGCCTGCACAAAGCCCTGCCCGATGGCCGCCTGGTAGGTATCGCCGGTGACCCAGGGTTCTTCCAGGCGATCCTGTTTCCACTCGTGATCCGGGACCGTCCCGGCGAGTTCGTTCGGTAGATCGATTCCGGTGGCGCTCCCGAAGCCGAAGCCCCGCGAATACTCCGCCAGGCGTTGCTCGCCCAGTCCCGCCAGTTCCGTATACGGATTCCCCCCCGAAACGTTGTAGAAATACACATTGCAGGACTCCGAGATAGCCCGATGCAGATCCACCGGCCCGTGCCCGGTCAGCAACCAGTCGTAAAACACCCAGCCGCTGGGCAGGATCAGGTGGCCCGGGCAGTCGATTATGTGATCCGGGCCCACGACCTCTTCCTCGAGGCTCGCCCCGGCGGTGATCAGTTTGTAGGTCGATCCCGGGGGATATAGCCCGGCCACCGCGTGGTTGATGAGGGGCCGTCGCGGATCGCTGGCCAGGGCCGAGAAGTCGGCGGTCGAGACCCCCTCTGCGAAGAGCTGATTGTCGAACGTCGGGTAACTGGCCATCCCCACCACGTCGCCGCTGTCGATGGCGGTCACGATCGCCACACCGGCGCCCTCGTCACCCAGGAAGCGGCCCATGATTTCGTGAAGCCCGCGTTGAAACTCGACCTCGACGGTCAGATAGAGATTGCGCCCCGGCTCCGGTGGAGTGAAGGCAAATTCACGCCGTTCCTCCCCCAGCGCCCCCACCTCGATCAGGCGGCGGCCGTCCTTGCCGCGCAGAACATCCTGGAGCTGATTTTCGAGCCCGGCCAGCCCAACGTCCTCGTCGAGGCCCACGCCCTGCTCCAGGAACTCATCGGCGCGTTCGGCCGAGATCGGCCCGGTGAAGCCGACCAGTTCGCCCATCACCTCGCCGTGGCTGTACTCGCGCCGGGCCGAATCGCGCACCGTCACCCCGGGCAGATCGAGGGTCCGCTCCTGGATAATCAGCGCCGTTTCGCGGGGGATATCGCGCGCTAGACGGATCGCGTCCAGCGGGCGCGACTGCGAGATTGTCAGCAGGGTCTGCAGGTCCGCCGCGTCACCGTCGGTCAGCTCCGCCACCATCATCGCCACCCCGACGATCCGGTCCTCGGGGACATCGCCGGGCAGCGCCCACACATTGAAGATCGGCAGGTTGCGCACCAGCCGGGTGCCATTGCGGTCGAATAGCAGCCCGCGCAGCGGTGCCACCGCCTCTTGGCGGGTGCGATTGGCCTCGGCCTGTCCCGTATACTCGCCGCCGCGCACGATCTGCAGATCGTAGAGCCGGCCGATCAGCGCGGCGCCCCCGGCCGCCGCCACCCCGCCCAGTATCAGCGCCCGTCGCGAGCTACTGCGAGGGAGTCCCGAGCCTCTTCCAGTGATCTCGTCCACCGTATCGTCTTTCCTGGCGAAGGCCGGGCGTTCCGCCCGAACGACCTAGAGAATCCTGTACGGCCTTCTGCCTCTGGTCAACCGTTCCAGTAGAGAAATCGGCCAGTAGAGGACCAGCGTTGCGCCCAGATTGACAATTATCGCCAGCGCCAGGGTGTTGGTTAGCGCCGACAGCCACGGGATCGCGAAACCCTGTACCGCCAGGATGACCATGCTCGTCGGGTAGAACACCAGCGTTCCGGTGGCTACCGCCGCCAGCGACCAGGGCAAATTGGTGCGGAACATCCCCACTCCGCCCAGCGTCGCCACGTAGGCCGCGAAGGTGATCGCTAGCATGTTCGTCCCCGTCGGCGTGCCGCTGACCACATCCAACAGGAACCCCAGCGTGAAGGCCCACAGCAGCACCCGCGAACTGCGCGCCACCGTCGCCCAGACGGCGATGAAGACCAGCGGCAGATCCGGGCGGATGCCGAAAATCGGAAAGTGGGGAGTGGCCGAGGTCTGCAGGATCGCTAGCGCAAAGATGACGAAGAGGGTCAGGATCGTCCGCAGCACCGAGCCGCGGTCCGGCGATGGGCGCGTAAAGCTCGGCAGACCGCCCGTCCGCCGCAAGAGGCTAGCCATCCTCGAAGGCTTTGATCACCTGCACAGTGTCCAGCGTGTCCGGGCGCACGAACGGCCGCACGTCGGCCTCCTTCAGCACGCTGGACGTGAGCCTGCGCACGTTCACGATCTGCCCCACCAGGATGCCCCGGGGGAACGTGCCACCTAGTCCCGACGTAATCACAAACTGCCCCGGCTCAACCAGGTTGGTTTCGAGGATATTGCTCATCAGCAGCGTCCCGTCGGGTTGCGCCGTCAGCACCCCATCAGCGTCGGCGAACTCACCTTGCAGCACCACGTTCACCGCGCTGCCGCTGCTGGTGATCGGCAGTATCCGGGCCGTCTCTCCCGCCACCGAAACGATCCGCCCGGCCAGCCCGCCGCGCCAAACCACCGGCATGCCCTCTTCCAGGCCGCTGGAGCGGCCGCGATCGATTATCAGCAGGTCCAACAGATTCGAGCTGTCCTTGCCGATCACCTTCGCCGCCGCCATCTCCAGTTCCGGGTGCTCCAGTGTGTAGCCCACCGCCTCGCGCAGCGACTCGTTCTCGCGTTCCGTCGCGCGTAGCCGGGCCAGTTCCGCCGTCAACTGGTCCACCCGGGTGTCCAGACCGGCATTGTCCTCGCGCAGTTCTGAGAATCCGCGCATGTCCCCCAGCGTCCGCGCCGCGCCGGCCGAGACGTCCGCAGCCAGACCTTGCACCGGTGCCGCGATCCGGCCGATCAAGTCCTCCACCGGATGTAGCGCGCCGTTGTTGTGCAGCACCGAGAAACCCAGCGACAGTATTGACAGGAAGATCAGCCAGACGAGCGATCCTTGTGCGCGCAAACCGTTTCCCTAGGAGATGGAGTGGCCGTTGTCGGAGATGAAGATCTCGCGGTAGGCGGATAGATTCTGCAGGCAGGCGCCGGTGCCGCGCACCACCGCCTCCAGCGGGTTCTTGGCCGTCACGACCGGCACGTCGGTGGCCTGTTCGAGGGCGCGGTCGAACCCGCCCAGCAGCGCCCCGCCGCCCGCCAGGTAGACGCCGTCTTCCATGATGTCGGCCAGCAACTCCGGCGGTGTCGCCTCCAGCGCCAGCTTAACGTTGTCGATGATCTCGCTCACCGTCCCTGCGATGGCTTCGCGGATTTCTCCAGAGCCCATCTCCAGCGCTCTCGGCAGCCCGGTGTTAAGGTCGCGCCCGCGCACAAAGGTCGTCGGTTCGTCGGCGTTGGGGAAGGCCGAGCCGATCTCCATCTTGCAGGCTTCGGCGGTGCGTTCGCCGATCAGCAGGTGATGATGCTCGCGGATGTAGTCCACGATCCGTTCATCGATCTCGTCGCCGGCGATGCGGATCGAGTGGCTCACCACGATCCCGCCCAGCGAGATCACCGCCACCTCGGTGGTGCCGCCGCCGATGTCCACGATCATGCTCCCTGCCGCTTCCTGAATCGGCTGCCCGGCGCCGATTGCCGCCGCCATCGGCTCTTCGATCAGGTAGGCCTCGCGCGCCCCGGCCGACAGCGTCGCCTCGTGTACGGCGCGCTTCTCCACTTCGGTGACGCCCGAAGGGATGCCCACGATCACCCGTGGCCGGGGGAATAACGAAGTCTCCTCGTGGACCCGGTCGATGAAGTAGCGCAGCATCACTTCGACGGTCTCGAAGTCGGCGATCACGCCATCGCGGAGCGGCCGTACCGCCACGATATTGGTGGGCGTGCGCCCGACCATCTTCTTGGCCTCTACCCCCACCGCCAGCACCCGGTTGGTGCGGGTGTCGTTGGCGACCACCGAGGGCTCCGAGATCACCACGCCCATGTCCCGGACGTACACCAGCGTATTGGCGGTTCCCAGGTCGATTCCCAAGTCGCGGGAAAAGAGACCCATCAGCGCATTAAGGGGTCGAAACATCGGGGATTCCTGTCCGGAACGCCGTTCCGGCGCTTGACACAAGGGGATTTTGCGTCGGTCGCAGTGTAGCACGCAAAAGGGCCATTTCGGCCTGCCGAGGTGCCTCGATCACAGGGGTGAAGGCGTCATCCGGGGCTCTCGCCGGCCAGCAGCGCCGAGTCGACTACTTCCCTCATGTGGGCCGCGAAGGCGAGCTCCAGCCCGCACCGCGCCGAGTCCGGCACATCGTGCAGATCGCGCTCGTTGCCAGCCGGCAGCACAAAGCGTTTGATACCGGCGCGGTGCGCGGCCAGTACCTTCTCCTTGATCCCGTGGGTGCGCAGCACCCGGCCCTGGAGGGTGATTTCGCCGGTCATCGCGGTGTCGCGGCGCACCGGCCGCCCCGTGATCGCCGAAACCATCGCCGTAGCTACGGTGATCCCGGCGGTCGCCCCTTCCTTCGGCACTGCCCCGCCCGGGATATGCACGTGAAAGTCCAGCTTGTCGAAATTGGTCGCGCCGATGCCCAGCCGATCCGCATCGGCCCGGCAGTAGGTGCGGGCCGTGCGCGCCGACTCCTTCATCACGTTGCCCAGTCTCCCGGTCAGGGTCAGCCGGCCGCTGCCGTCGACCATCGAGACCTCCACCGGCATCAACTCACCGCCATAGCGCGTCCAGAAGGCCCCGGTCGCGGTGGCCACCTGATCCTCTTCGGCGATCTCCCCGTGGCGATAGCGCTTCTGGCCCAGGTACTTGTGCAGGTTGCCGGCCGTGACGCGCAGGGACTTCGATTTGCCCTCGACCTTCAGGTACGCCGCCCGGCGGCAGATATTGGCCAGTTGCCGTTCAAGTTCGCGCACGCCCGCTTCGCGGGTGTGCGCGCGCACTATCGCAAGGTAGGCGCCCTCGGTTAGCGTTACATGCTCGGGCTCCAGGCCGTGCTGCTCGATCTGCTCGGGCATCAGGAAACGCCGCGCGATCTCCAGCTTCTCGTCATCGGTGTAGCCGGCGATCTCAATCACTTCCATCCGGTCCACCAGCGCCGCCGGCAGGTTTGTCAGCGTGTTGGCCGTGGCGATGAACAGCGTCCGCGATAGGTTGTAGGGAATCTCCATGTAGTGATCCGAGAACGCGTGGTTCTGCTCCGGGTCCAGCACCTCCAGCAGCGCCGTCGTCGGGTCGCCGCGGAAATCCAGCCCCAGCTTGTCGATCTCGTCCAGCATGAACACCGGGTTGACGGTGCCGGCGCGGCGCATCGTCTGGATGATCCGCCCGGGCAGCGAACCGATGTAGGCGCGCCGGTGGCCGCGAATCTCGGCCTCGTCGCGCACCCCGCCCAGCGAGATGCGTTCGAACCGGCGTCCCATCGCCTCGGCGATCACCTTCCCCAGGCTGGTCTTGCCCACGCCCGGCGGGCCTACGAAGCACAGGATCGGGCTGCGCATCCGCCGCGCCAGTTTGCGCACTGCCAGATACTCAAGGATGCGGTCCTTGGCCTTGTCGAGCCCGAAGTGGCTTTCACCCAGCACCAACTCCGCGTCCTTGATCGAGAGCCGGTCGCGGGTGCGTTTGTACCAGGGCACGTCTAGCAACCACTCGACGTAGTTGCGGATCACGTTGATCTCCGGCGAGCCCATCGGCATCGAGTTGAGCCGCCCTAGTTCGCGCTCGATTCGTTCCCGCACGTACTTCGGGTACCGGCCGGCCTCCAGCGTCTCCTGAAACTCCTGGATGTCACGGGTCGCGGCGTCCGAGTCGCCGAGCTCCTCGGTGATCGCCCGCATCTGCTCGCGCAGGATGTAGTCGTGCTGGGCCGACTCGATCCGCCCGTCGATCTCTTCTTCGAGGCTGTGCTGGCGCTCCAGGATCTCGATCTCGTCCGAGAGCAGCGAATGGAGCCGTTGCAGCCTCACCACCGTCTGCTCGATCTCCAGCAACTCCTGCATCTGCACGAACGGCACCGACAGACCGTCGGCCACCGTATCGGCCAGGACCCCCAGGTTCTCGGCGTTCATCGCCCGCACATACACGTCGTGGGCTATGGCGTCGCTGAGGTCCACCACCCGCTGAAACAGCTGCAGCACATCCGCGGCCAGTTCCTCGGCCTCCTGCGAGGTGTCTTCGAAATCGGGCAGAGGCCGCGCCCGCCCCACGATGAACGGCTGCTCCTGCAGAATCTCGTCCACCATTACCCGTCGCAGCCCCTCCACCAGCACGCTGGTGGTCCCGTCGGGCAGCTTCAGCATTCGCCCCAGATTGGCCAGCGTTCCGATGGTGTACAGATCCTCGGCACTCACATCCTCTTTTTCAGGGTCCTGCTGGGCGAGGACGATCATCCGGCGATCGCCGGC
Organism: uncultured Chloroflexota bacterium; assembly: GCA_964631365.1. Classification (GTDB taxonomy): domain Bacteria; phylum Chloroflexota; class UBA11872; order UBA11872; family VXNJ01; genus JASLPR01. Next base: position 16,472 of record CAZVZW010000021.1, read on the forward strand.
TAGGGCCGACTCAATTGCGGCCACCGACCCGGAGCGCGCCACCAGTAGCGGCGTCATCACCTCTGGCACCGGGAATAGCACCGTTGCCCGTACCGGCAGCACCGGCAGGATCTCGGCGTCGCCGGCCGGCAGGGCTTCGGCGACGGCGTCGGTTTCGGGGGCGTCAGGAGTCTCTGCGTCGGTCAAATCCGGCCTCGATTACTGGGAGGGTAGTCGCCGATTATCGCAGGTCGGCGGCCGCCGCCGCCAGACGACCCCGACCCTCGAAACCGGCCAACCCTTTGCTATGCTCTGCGATCAACACCGGAACCCGGCCCGACGCCGGCCTCACCCCGAAGGTTTGCCATGAAATACGACGCCGGGCCGGCTATCCCGACAGCCCCGCGACCGACCGGGCGAGCGCGACGGCTCATCCTCACCGGGCTCGGACTCGCCCCCATCGCCGCCGCACTGGCCGTGCTGGGCACCCGCCTGGGCCGCAACGGCGCCGGCGCCCCCGGGGTCAATAACGACAGCCGCTTGGCCGAAGTCCGCCCCCGCCCCGCCCCCGACTTCCGCCTGACCACCTTCGACGGGGTCGACTTCCGTCTGTCCGATCACCGCGGCGAGGTAGTGGCGATCAACTTCTGGGCCTCCTGGTGCGGGCCCTGCCGCCTGGAGGCCGCCCACCTCGAGGCCGCCCACCAGGATTTGCACCGCGAAGGCTTCGCCCTGGTCGGCGTCGACCTCTGGGACGAGTCCTCCGAAGCGCTCAACTTCATCGCCGAGTTCGCGTTGACCTACGCCAACGCCCCCGACCCCACCGGCGAGACCGCCATCGAGTACGGCGTCGCCGGCATTCCCGAAACCTTCTTCGTGGATCGAAAAGGCGTGCTGCTGAAGCACTGGATCGGGCCGCTCACCGCCGAGCGCCTCGAAACTCTGGCGCGGCCTCTGCTGGACGAGCCTCCCCGGTGATGGACGCCGGCGTCTGGTCGATTCTGCTCATCGCTAACCACTGGGCCCACGCTCTGGCCGCCACCCTCTGGGTCGGCGGCGGACTGGTTTACCTGCTGGTCATCGTGCCCGCCGCCCGGCGACTCCGCGAAGAAGGTCACGAAACCGGCGTCGCCGCCTGGATGAACGGCCAGGCCGGGCGCGTCCTCGGCGGCGGCATCGGCGTGTTCGTGCTCACCGGCGGGGTCATGACCCTGCAACGGCTCTCCGAACCTGAGATCGGAGCAGCCTATATCGTCGTGCTGGCGGCCAAGATCTTGCTGAGCGCCGCCGCCTTTGCGCTGGTCTGGAAGCGCGGCGAGCTCTTCACCGGCATCTCCGGCGGCCCACTCAGCGGGCTGCTGCCGGGCTGGCTGCGCAGCAAGGCCGGCCTGGCCGTCGCGCTCGGCGCGCTGGCCTACCTGCTGGCGATCGTCTTGCAGCGGATCGTCGAGAGCGCCTTGCTGGCGAGCTAGCCTAGTCCGGCGACCGTATAATCGGGCGCGCCCGACCAACCGCGTACAGGAACCCGCCCCCAATGACCGAACAAAGCCCTGAAGCGACCCCGCGTCGCGGAGTCTCGCGACGCCTGCTGGTGCTCAGCCTTCTGATGATCGTTGCCATCGCCTACTTGGTCTACTTCGCGACCCAGGCCGCTTCGGTCTACTACTACACCGTCGGCGAGGTCCTCGGCGATTCCGACGCCGTCGAAGGCCGCAGCATCCGCGTGCAGGGCACTGTCGCCGATAGCTCGATTCTGCAGGACGAAACCCGCCTCTGGATCAACTTCGAACTCACCGACGGCGTGCAGCGTATCCCGGTCGTCTACGAAAGTACCCCGCCCGATCTGCTCGGTTACTCCAGCGAAGACCGCTACCAGGACGTAGTCGTCGAAGGCAGCCTAGACGCCGCCGGCATCTTGCAGGCGCGCCACCTGCTGGTGCAGCACGGGGCGGACTTTGAGTCGGTGGATTCGTTCGCCGACGGGGACTGACCCGGGAGTGGCGGTAGCGGAGTCCCCGGGGGCGAGCATCGCCGCCGGGCCCATCGTGTGGGTAAACCGGCTGCGCCGCCGGCTCGGGGCCACCGAGGCGCTGGCCGGCATTTCGTTTGCACTGCGGCGCGGCGAGGTCACCGTCCTGCTCGGCGACAACGGCGCGGGCAAGACCACCCTGCTGCGCGCGATGAGCGGCCTGCTGCGGCCCGGATCCGGCACGGTGCTCGCCGCCGGCCGACCGGTCACCCACAGCGACCCGGTCTCGCGGGCCGGCATCGCCTATGTTGGCCACCAGGTCAGCAGCTACGACGAACTTACCGTGCTCGAAAATGTGCGCTTCGCGGCGGCGCTCAACGGAATCGGTCCGGAAGACCCCCGGATCGAAGCCGCTCTGCGGGGAATCAATCTGTGGCGCTTTCGCGCCCGCGGCGCCCGCGAACTGTCGCGCGGCATGCGCCAGCGGCTAGAGCTGGCGCTGGCCCTGGGCACCGCTCCCGAGGTGCTCCTGCTGGACGAACCTTACAACGCGCTGGATACCAATTCTCGGGACGCCGTCGACGCGCTGCTCTTCGGGCAAAAGAGCGACGCCGCGCTGCTGATCGCCACCCACGACATCGAACACGCCGACCGCATCGGCGACCGGGTGCTGCTGCTGCAACGCGGCCGGCTGATCCTGGACGCCCGCCTCGACGAGACCGGCCGGCCGCCGCTGCGGGAGATGCTCGCCGTCGCCGTCGCCGCCAGAGCCCCGGCTCCCGACGAATCAAACGATCCGGCGCCGCCGATGGACGCCCTGACCCGTCGCCGGCCGAGCCCGGTGGCCGCCTGGCGCACCCTGGTGGCCCGCGAGTTCCGTGCCGAGTTGCGCAGCCGCGAGTTCGTCCCTGCCATAGTCGTACTCGGCGTCCTGATGCTGATGGTCTTCAGCATGGCGTTCATCATCCCGCCCGAAGACGCCGCCGCGGTGGCCAGCGGCTCCTTCTGGGCCAGCCTGATCTTCGCCACCATCTTGGGCGCGGTGCGCGGCTTCGCCGTCGAGCAGGACCGCGGCACTTTGCAGATCCAGTTGCTCGCTCCCATCAGTCGCGCGGCGGTTTTCGGCGGTAAGTGGGTGATCAACTTCGTTTCGATCGGCCTGGTCGGGCTGGTCGTCGCGGCGGTCACCGCCGGGTTCTTCCGGGTGCCGTTCGCCGGGCTCGCGATGGTCGCCATCGTACTCGTTGCCGCCACAGCCCTGGCCACCGTCGCCACCCTCTACGGCTCGCTGCTGACCAACACCCGCGCCCGCGAACTGCTGGCCCCGCTACTGATGCTGCCCGTGATCCTGCCGATCATGATCGGTGGCGTCGCCGCCAGCCTCGACACGCTCGCCGTCACCGCCAATTCCGGCGACCTGCCGTGGCTCGGGTTGGTGCTGGCCTACTGCGCGATTCTGCTAGGTTTGTCGCTGCTGCTGGTCGATTTCATCTTTGAGGATTAGACCCATCACTACTACCGGGCTGTGGACACTTTGAGCGCCGCCATGAAGGCCGCGCTGGCGCTGACCCTGCTGGCGATCGGCGCGGCCTTGTACATGATCTTCTGGCACGCGCCGGAGCATCTGCGCCAGGGCAACCTGCAGCGCCTCTTCTACGGCCACATTTCGACCGCCCTGGTCAGCTACATCGCCTTCATCCTGGTCGCCATCGGCGGGGCCATGTACCTGATCGGTCGCAAGGCCGCCTGGGACCGCCTGGCCCGCGCCGCCGCGCTGCTCGGCGTTTTCTTCACCACCATCGTGTTGCTCACCGGCTGC